>NZ_JAYUPA010000974.1:0-2769 GCF_043760365.1 Armatimonas sp. | reverse complement strand
CTATGGAATCGCAAACACGTCGTGGATTTCTGGCGGATGTCGGTAAGGGAATGCTGGTGGCAAGTGTGGGAGTGCCGCTCGCCGCTGAGCTGGGGATCGCACCCGCTCGCGCAGAGACCGAGCGTGAGGGCGATACCAATGCACTGACTTTTGGGCGCTTAGAGCCGCTCGTCGCGCTTCTGCAAGAGAACTCCGCTGAGAAAATGCTCCCGCTTGTGGTGAGTCGGCTCGCGCAGGGAACATCGCTCCGAGAGCTGGTCTCCGCTGCCGCGCTGGCCAATGCCCGGACATTTGGGGGCGAGGACTACATTGGCTACCACGCCTTCATGGCGCTGTTGCCCGCCTACCAGATGACCGCCGAGCTTCCCGCCAGTCGCCGTGCGCTGCCCGTGCTCAAAGTTCTCTACCGGAGCACCAGCCAGATTCAAGCCAAGGGCGGACGGAGCGCAGAAGTGCTCCACCCTGTGTCTCCATTGCCGCTGGACACGCGTGTGACGCTGCGTGAGGCGATGCGCCGCCAGGACTTAGACAAGGCCGAGACGCTCTTTGCGGGGCTCGTGGCGCAATCCCCCAATGCTGCATTTAATGCACTCCAGACACTGGTTCAGGACGAAGCAGATGTACACCGTGTGGTGCTGGCTTATCGGGCGTGGGACTTGCTGGGCCTGACGGGGAAAGAGCACGCCCACACCACTCTGCGGCAGTCGGTGCACTACTGTGTCAGTGCGGAGAAGCAGCGGGTCGCCCAGGGCAGACCTGAGCCCGCGATCCGCAGTATCCTCCCGAAAGTTCTGGACACGCATAAACTAGTGGGCCGCTCACCGGGTACCCGCACCGCCGACGATGCCTGGGTGCGAACTTTCTGCAACACGCTCCTCGCCTCCACGCCCGCGCAGGCCGCGGATGCCGTGGGAGGCGCACTTGCGGAGGGCTTCGGGCTGAGCGCCATTGGGGAGGCGCTCTCGCTGGCGGCAACCCAGCAAGTACTCCGCGATCCAGGCCGGACGCAAGCCTTTCCCGGCAAGCAGATTGGCAGTGTCCACGGCGATTCCTACGGTGTGCACGCCTCAGACTCAATGAACGCCTGGCGCAATATCGCCGCCGTCAGCTCCCACGAGAACGTCGTTGCCAGTCTGATTGTGGCGGGCTATCACCTGCAAGCGCCGACAGGACGTGACTGGAAAAACCTGCCCGCCTATCCCTTCGCTGAGGCAAAGGCAGAGATCACCATCACCGACTCAGCAGCGCTTTTACGCGAGCTCGATGGCGCGATCCGGGAGAACAACCAGGCCCACGCCGCCGCGCTGATGGCACACTACGGCGCACTTGGCCATTCCGAATCCCATGTCTTCCCACTCCTGCTCAACTATGCGATCAGCGAGGATGGCACGCTCCACGCCGAAAAATACTATCGCACGGTCTCCGAGGAGTTCCGTCGCACCCGAAAAGCGCACCGCTGGGATCACTTAGTCGCCCTGGCCCGCGTCACCGCTAGCGAGTTTGGCAAGCGCGCCGACGGTTACGAGCAAGCCTGCGGTTTGCTGCGGATTTAGTCGCTCTGTGTGAGTCGCCCCGATGAACTTCGCCCCCGTTCATGGGGGCGATCACGTTCAACGGGGCGGGACACTCCACGATACAATAGAGCCCTATGGCCCTAACTCTTCCCGTCGCCACCCACGAGCGTCTTGAGCATCTTGAGCGCCCTCGGCTTCCCCGCAATGCGATCGAGTCCATCGAGCCGGGTAGTATCGCCGAGGACGCCGGGCTTCTGATGGGGGATGTAGTGCTCTCTGTCAATGGCCACCCGCTCACTGATGTGGTGGACTGGCGCTTCTACTCCGCCGCCGAGGAAGTGACCCTCGCCGTGAAGCGCGATGATGCGCTCCTCACGCTGAAAATCGAGAAGGGGTTCGATGCACATGTCGGGATTACGTTTGCGGAGGATCTTTTTGATCGGATGCATATCTGTAAGAATAAGTGCGTCTTTTGCTTTCTCTACCAGCAGCCCAAGGGCCTGCGCCCGAGTCTTTACATCAAAGACGATGACTTCCGGCTCTCGTTTCTACACAGCAACTATGTCACGCTCACCAACTTAAAGCCTGGCGAATTAGAGCGCATCTGTGAGCAGCGCCTCTCGCCGCTCTATGTCTCGGTACACGCCACCGACCCCGAGGCGCGCGGGAAAATCCTAGGTCGCCGTGGCCCGGAGCCGATCCGGGAAATTCTGCAAAAACTCGTCGAGGCGCGGATTCAGATTCATGCACAAGTCGTGCTGGTGCCACACTACAACGACGGTGCAATCTTCTTTGAGACCATCACGGACTTGGCCAATCTTCACCCTAAGAAGCGCGGGGAGTTTGGCGGCGTGATCTCCGTGGCCGTCGTCCCGATTGGCATCACGCAGTTCCGCGAGCGCCTCGCGCCCGTCGAGACCTGGAACGGGGAGCAGAAAGCGTGGTGGGTGGGGCAAGTCGAGCCGCTCCGAAGCTGGTACTTGAAAGAGCTGGGCACGCGCTTCGTCTACCTCTCCGATGAGTTTTATCTAGGGGGTGGCCTGCCGATCCCGTCGCGCTCGCAGTACGAGGGCTTCCCGCAGCTCGAAGACGGTGTCGGGCTGGTGCGCTTATTTTTAGACGAGTGCGAAAAGCTCAAGCGCGATCTTCCGAAGCGTGCGCCTCGCCCAAGACGCGTGACGTTTGCGACGGGCGAGATCGCCGGGCCGCTCCTGACGCAGCTTGCGGATTTGTTTAATAAAGTCGAAGGGCTGGA
>NZ_JAYUPA010000973.1:0-2773 GCF_043760365.1 Armatimonas sp. | reverse complement strand
TGGGCTGGAACTATCCCCTTCGCAGGGAGGAACGACCGAAAGCTGGAGGGGGAAAGCCGTCTCAGCGGCAGGGGGAGGTAAAACTGAATGGCCGTGGTAACGCCTCTGGTAACAACTTCTGTGAGATACTCTGACTGTTCGGCGGAAAATGACGACGTCTTCACTTGAGGAGAGCGTGAGATCACTGGCGGCGGGTGTTCCTCTGACAGAAACCCGCCGCCGATTTTTTAGGGACACAGCACCATGACACAGCACAAAATACGTTCCGTCTGTTTGTTGCTCTCCCCGCAAGAGCTTGGTCTGTTGCGTGCCATTTTGAGTGAGAATGCACACGATCTGTCTGCGCAGCAGCTTCTCGTTCGCGTAGACGCCGCTGAGACCGCGCAGCTTCTCCCACTGCTCTCCCGCGCTCTTTCTCATGTGGGGCTAACCCCTCTCGCCACCTAGACGAACGCCGATCTTGATGGATTTTTCGGGGGCGGTGAAGATGGTCGAGAGCACCTCGGAAGCATTATTGAAGGGCACTATCGGGGTGACGATTCCCTCGCCGGTGAGCTTGCCGTCTCGAAAGAGCTGGATCGTGGCTGCATACGCCCGCTCGTGATCCCAGAGGGGGTGGGAGCGGTCCGCATTGCCCCAGCCGACCCAGGCTTGGCTTCCGACAATGGTCGGGCGGTTGTGATGGAACTCCTCACCCAATTTTAGTGCACTGGCGTCCTTGGGACCCCACGGCACATGCACCACTGTGCCACACTGCCGCACACAGCGAATCGCGTCGTTGAGGGCGCGGCCATTGCCCGACGTCTCGATAGACACATCCACGCCGAGCTTTTCTGTGGCTAGCTTAATCTGAAGCGCGGCGTCGCAGGCCAGTGGATCAAAGACCGCCGTCGCACCGTGGGCCAGCGCATGCTCTCGGCGAATGGCGAGGGGGTCCACGGCAAAGACACGGCGCGCCCCACCTGCCTTGGCAATCTGCACCGCGAGTAGCCCGATCGCGCCCAGCCCAAAGACCGCCACATCATCGCTCACTCGAATGTTGCCATCGCGCACGGCCACAAACGCCACGTGCGCCGGGTCGCAGCAGACCGCGTCAGACTCGGTGAGAGCGCCCAGGGGAAAGAGCTTGTTTTCGGGGATATTCAGCAGCTCGCGCACCTGCCCGTAGCCAAAGACACGCTCCCCGACCGTAAAGCGTGTCACGTCGGAGCCGATCTCAATTACTTCACCGACAATCATATTGCCAATCCCACGCGGTGCTGGCGCAGCAGCCGGTGTTTCTTGTGTTTCCGGGCGTGGCAGAAACAGCCGTAGCTCCGGGTTCCATTGCTTGGCGCTAAAAGCACTGCCACTGATTAGCTGCGCCTCCGTGCCGTGCTTGGGCGCGGCGAGCTGCACTTTGATTTGCACGTCGTTGGCTTCTAAATTCGGCAGCTCGTACTCCATGATCCAGAAGCGCGAGCCATCTTCGGTAACAATTCTTCTTGGCATTTTCGTATTATCAAATCGGTTCGCCGTCCGGCAGGACGTTCGGCAACTTGTTGCCTTCAGCGAGGAATTTTCAACTCCTCGACACCATCATACTATTTTGAACTCTCCAAAAATTGGTCTACCGTCAGCGCAATGACTCCCTCCAGCCAAACGCGAAATGCTGCCGGACTCCCGAAAAACTCATTCAGACGTGCTTCTCGTTCCGGGCTTAGATCAATGGTAATGCTCATGGGTTGTATTTTAGCGCAAGCGTGAGGGGAATGCCGATCCGCATTAAGCCAGCGTTTCCTTTGCAAGTTTTTCCGCTACCCCGATGTAGGTGCCGGGGGTGAGTGCGGCCAGGCGTTTTTTGTCCTCGTCGGGGAGCTCCAGGCTCTCCACAAACGCGGCGAGGCCCTCGGGTGTGATCCTCGCGCCTCGGGTGAGTTCTTTGAGGCGCTCGTAGGGATTGGGCAGCCCCGCTTTTCGCATGACGGTCTGGATGGGCTCGGCCAGCACTTCCCAGTTGGCATTCAGGTCGGCAGCAAGACGCGCCTCGTCCACGGAGAGCTTACGCAGGCCGCGCAGTGTCGCCGTGATCGCGATCAGCATGTGCGCCAGCCCCGTGCCCATGCTGCGAATCGCCGACGAGTCGGAGAGATCGCGTTGGAGC
The DNA here is from genome assembly GCF_043760365.1 of Armatimonas sp. Classification (GTDB taxonomy): domain Bacteria; phylum Armatimonadota; class Armatimonadia; order Armatimonadales; family Armatimonadaceae; genus Armatimonas. Next base: position 630 of record NZ_JAYUPA010000973.1, on the reverse strand, counting down.
CGGGAGACGGCGAGCTTGCTGGCTAAGTGCTCAAAGAGCGCATTGGCAATTCCGACATTGGCCTCGGAGTTCTCAAAATCAATCGGGTTGACTTTATGGGGCATCGTCGACGAGCCCACTTCCCCCTTGACGGCCTTTTGCAGAAAGACACCCAGGGCGATATAGGTCCAGACATCCCGGTCAAAGTCCAGCAAGATGTTATTAAAGCGTGTGAGCGTATGAAACAGCTCGGCCATGTAGTCGTGCGACTCAATCTGTGTGGTGAGTGGGTTGTAGGTTAGGCCGAGGCTCTCCACGAAACGCTGTGCCAGCGTGGGCCAGTCCGCGTTCGGGTAGGCGCAGAGATGGGCATTGAAACAGCCCACCGCACCATTGAGCTTGCCCAGATACTCCTGCGCCGCGAGCTGCTTTTCCTGCCGACGCCAGCGGTGCACAAAGACGGCCAGCTCTTTTCCTAACGTGCTCGGTGATGCAGGCTGGCCGTGGGTGCGTGAGAGCAGGGGGGTCGCGGCGTAGGGGCGTGCAAAATCGGCGATGGTCTCGATCAGCTCGTGGATCTTGGGAAGTAGCACCTGCTCCATGCCGTTCTTGAGCATCAGGGCATGGGAAAGATTGTTAATGTCCTCCGAC
>NZ_JAYUPA010000972.1:0-2774 GCF_043760365.1 Armatimonas sp. | reverse complement strand
TGTGATATAACCCTGAACGCCGTTCCCTTGTAGCTCAGCGGTAGAGCATTCGGCTGTTAACCGAAGGGTCACTGGTTCGAATCCAGTCGGGGGAGCTTTTCTGTTGGTTTCTTTTCGAGAGGCGCTGTTAAACTATTTAACAGCGCCTCTCGCTGTTTTTTGAGGCACAAAGTAGTGAACCACAAGGACAATAATACCGTCGTCAAGAAATACAGTTTGGAGAAACTATGACGAGACGACTTGCTTTTGCGGCTACCCTCACGCTAACCCTTGGCGCCCTCGCGGCAGAACCCCAGAAAGCGCCCCAGAGCCTACCGAGGCAGGATTTTCTGAAGACGAACTGTGTTGCCTGTCACAATAGCTCCACCAAAGAAGGCAAGCTCGACCTGACAACCCTGAAGTTTGAGCTGGACAATCCCAAGGTCTTTGCTCTCTGGGCGAAGGTTCACGACCGGGTGCGCGACGGTGAGATGCCACCCAAAGACGTGACCCCACTGAGCACTACTGCACGCGCGGCATTTCTGAAAAGCCTGGAAGCGCCGCTGATTGCCACCGACGACGCACGGGTGCGCCGTGAGGGGCGGGCGATCTGGCGGCGCATGAACCGCTACGAGTACGAGAACACGCTACGTGACCTGCTTGATGCCCCCTGGCTTCAAGTTAAAGAGATGCTCCCTGAGGATGGCGAGGTGGCGCGTTTTAATAAAATTGGGGAGGCGCTTGATGTTTCTTATGTGCAGATGGGGCGCTACCTCGCTACCGCAGAGTACGCGCTGCGGGAAGTGCTTGCTCGGGAGACCACTCGCCCGATAAGTACCCGACGGCGCTTCTATGCTCGTGAGCAAAATGCGTTCACGGGCAAGGTAAAGTTTGGCGTGTTCAATACCAGCCCGGAGCGTGCGACATTTCCGATGATTGGCAGTGCTGCTGATATTCCCGCGCTGGAGGGCACGGCTCCCATGACCGTGGGACCCGCGGACCCGCTGGTGCGTGAGCAAGAGGCAATGGGGGTTGTTGCCAGTACCTATGAGCCCCTGGAGATCAAGTTCAGTAGCTTTAAAGCTCCCGCCGCCGGACGCTACAAACTCCGCCTGAAGACCCACTCGTTCTGGGCTGCACCGGAGAGTGAGAAGCGCTGGTGGCGGCCCAGTCGCCAGCTTCTCTCTGCGGGACGGACCCCGGAGCCGGTGAGTCTCTACGCCGAGACACCGCCACGGCTCTTACGAAAGCTGGGAAATATCGAGACGGGGCCAGAGCCGTCTGTGAGTGAGCTGGATGTCTATTTGCTCAAGGGGGAGACAGTTCGGCCCGATGCGGTGCGCCTCTTCCGCTCACGCCCCCCCGGAAGCTGGCACAACCCGCTGGCCGAGAAAGATGGGCAGCCAGGAGTCGCGTTTCAGTGGCTCGAAGTGGAAGGCCCGCTTATTGAGAGCTGGCCAAGCAAGGGCCACACACTGCTCTTTGGGGATCTGCCGCTTAAGATGGGGGCAAAGGGCAAGGTCGAAGTTGTCTCCAGTGACCCGAGCGCTGATGCGGAGCGCTTGCTACGGGCCTTCCTGACACGTACCTACCGTCGCCCGGTGCGCCCCGAAGACATCCAGCCGTTTCTAAAGCTCGCACAGACTGCTCTCGTCGGCGGTGATAGTTTTACCGATGCGCTTCTGACGACCTACTCGGCTGTGCTGTGCTCACCCGCGTTTGTGACACTGGAAGAGAAGCCGGGGCCACTGAGCGACCACGCCCTGGCGACCCGTCTGGCCTACTTCCACGGGAACTCAGAACCCGATACTGCACTCCGTTTGCTGGCCGATCAAAAAACACTGCGAAAACCAGGCACACTCTCTGCCCAGACCGAGCGCCTGCTGGCCGACCCAAAGTCCCAGCGCTTTGTCGGGGCTTTTCTGGACTACTGGCTCGATCTGCGCAAGATAAACAACACATCGCCCGATGCGGAGCTCTACCCCGATTACTATCTGGATGACTATCTGGTGGAGTCGGCGACCGAGGAGACTCAGCACTTTTTTACGGAGCTGGTCGGAAACAACCTGCCTGCCCGCAACTTGGTGGCATCGGACTTTGTGATGGTCAATCAGCGCCTCGCGGAGCACTACGGCTTGCCTGGTGTGAAAGGCATTGCGCTACGCAAAGTTATGCTGCCACCCGACTCACCGCGCGGTGGTCTGCTCACCCAGACCAGCGTCCTAAAGGTGACGGCCAATGGGACAACTACCTCGCCGGTGCTGCGTGGTGCCTGGATTATGGAGCGCATTCTGGGCCAGCCGGTTCCCCCGCCGCCTGCTGCAGTGCCCGCCGTGGAGCCCGATACCCGTGGGGCGGTGACGATCCGTCAGCAGCTCGATAAGCACCGCACTAATGCCTCTTGCAATAGCTGCCATTCCAAGATGGACCCGGCGGGCTTCGCGCTAGAGAGCTTCGATGTTGCAGGCGGCTGGCGCGAGCGCTACCGTGCACTGGGCGAGGGCGCAAAAGTGGCGGGTTATGGCAAGAACGGCCAGCCTTTCGAGTTCCATCCCGCGCAGCCGATTGACGCCACGGGGGGGCTGCCCGATGGCCGCCGCTTCCAGGATGTCCGCGAGCTAAAAACACTCCTCCTCAAAGACGAGCGTCAGCTTGCGCGGAATCTCGTGCGGCAGCTTGTGGTCTATGCCACGGGTGCACCGATACGCTTTGGTGACCGCCCCAAGATCGAGGCTATCCTAGACCGCGCCGCCCCCAGCCGCTATGGCGTCAAGTCTCTGATCCATGCTATCGTG
>NZ_JAYUPA010000971.1:0-2775 GCF_043760365.1 Armatimonas sp. | reverse complement strand
CGGTGGGCATGTTCATCATACGCCGCCTGGAAGATTTCGGTGCTGCGCTCGGTGCCGATGGCGACTGCGCCCGCGAGGGCTAGCGGCGGCTGCCCGGCTTCGGTGAGTAGCTTTGCCGTCTCGGCTTTCATACAGTTGATCAGCATCGCGCCGCCCACGGTAGAACCTGGTGCCACTTTCATCTCCATCCCCGGAATCTGCACTATCGCATCACCGATGGGAGCGCCCGTGTCCAAGACAATTTCCGCGAAGTCCATCAGCTTCTTGCCATCGCTGCGCTTGCTCGCCGATGCCTCCGCATGGACTTTGGAGACAATCGCCACCACCGGGATTCCCTGGTTCTGGAAAAGCTCTGCGAGCTCAACGGGCACCAAGCTGCACCCCGATGAGGAGATAATCAGCGCTGAATCGGTCGGTTTGAGATCGAAGTTACGCAGGATCTGTGCGGCTAGCCCGGAGACATTCTCCAGAAACATCGCCTGACGCTGCCCATTGGCCCCGACCACCAGGTTATGAAAGCTCAGCGAGAGCTCGACTAAAGGATTCCAGCCAGGGTAGGAGCCGTAGCGTGGCCACATCTCCTCCACCATCATCCGACTGTGCCCGGAGCCAAAGACATGCACCATGCGCCCGGTCAGGATCGTGGCCGAAAACAAGGCGGCAGCTTGTTGCATCGAGGCTTCTTGCACCGCGACGGTCTCGACCATCTGACGGCACGCTTGCAAATAGGAAAGGGTAGGACTCATCGCTCTCATTCTACGATACTGACCAGCCGCCGTCCACGGTGAGTGTCTGCCCCGTGATCTGCGCGGCACTCTCGCCCAGCAAGAAAAGCGCGGCTTTTGCGATCTCCTCGGCATTGAGGAGGTTTTCTGCGAGGGGTTGTTTGGTTTTTATGAATTCCAGAATTTCGGAATCGGTCTGGGCACGCTGGCTCATGGGCGTGCGCACGAGGCCCGGAGCGACCGCGTTCACGCGAATCTTCTGCGGCGCGTAGTAGGAAGCCAGCGTAATCACTAAGCTCTGTACCGCGCCCTTGGCGGCGGCGTAGGCGTGCGTCGCAAACTTCCCCGGCTCCGGGTGCGAGGCGAGGACTGAGCTGATGAGCACTAAACTCCCGCCGCTACCCTGCGCCAGAAACTGTGTCAGCGCAGCGCGGGCAATAAAAAACGTCGTGTCCAGATTGAGCGCAAACGTCTGCCGCCAGCCGTCGTCGGTGCAGGCATCGAGCGGCCCATCACCAAAGCGCCGCCCCGAACCCCCGACCACGCAGAACACGCCGTCAAGACTTCCCAGCTCCGCCACACACGCCGCCACCGCTGCCGTCGCCTGCGCCGAGTCCGTCAGATCTGCGGCAAAGTAGGGCATGTTAAGCAATGCGCAGTCCTCGGCATTCAAGCTCGTCACAAAGACGCTATGCCCGGCACTTACTGCCAGCCGCACCGTCGCCGCCGCAATCCCCGTCGCACCCGTGATCAGAAAGTTCACAGGGTGGCCGCTACTTTATAGCCAATCCGCTCGATATTAATGACCACCATCCGCCCGATATTTTCGGGTGTCTCTACCTGAGAGCGAATGTGCTTGTCGTACCACTCACGCGCCCGCCGTGCGATCTCTTCACGGCTTAGAAGTAAGGTTTCCATGGTAGGAAATTATATCGCTTCTCTGGCATGAGGGCAGAACGCCTTGGTTTGCTTCTTGAGGCGGGGAGAAACTTAAGCCACTCATGCCGCAGTGGGACGAGGATACAAATGTTTCAGAACGCCCGGCGCGGGAATATTTTTGATAGTTTGTGTTGATGCAGTGCAGAGTCACTCGGAAGCAGTGCAGGATCATTGGGGAGTGGTGCTTCGTTATCGCGGAGCAGTGTGCAAGAGTCGAAGAATGGCACAGGACTGTCGAAGAGTGACACAGGACTGTCGAAGAGTAGTGCTCTATCACTACGGAGCCATGATAGGACACTAAAGACTAGTGCGCAGGAGTCATGGAGGGGTACGGAAAGGCTTTTCAGAGCTTCTTTACCTGTGCACAGAGCGCCTGGAGCTGGGAGGGAGTGACGGCGACGAAGCCATCGCCGAGGATTTCCATTGTTTTTTTGAGATCGCCGAGCTTGGAGCCCCAGTTCCAGATGAAGGCGTTGATAAACGCGGGGCGTTTTTGCCCGGCGCGCTCTCGGATCTGCTGCGCGAAGTGCTCGGGGCCGCTGCCGCTGGTGGCGGCGCGGAAGACACTCTGGCCGGTGGGGAGGGTGTAGGTCAGCTCGTGGTAGCTGGTGATTCCTGCGTGGCCGTAGTCGGGCAGGAGGTAGGTGGTCTGGGGGAGAAGCGGCCCCACTTTCGCAATATCGACGGCGTCTACGTCCATCAGGCGCACGGTATTCATGTCCATCTTCGCCATGTACTCTTGGGTGCGCCCGTAGAAGTAGCGAAAGGCAGAGTCGCGGTCTTTCGTACTCAGCGCTGTGCCCCACGACGGTGGGTAGATATAGGCGACGCCAGAAACGTCGCAGATAAACTCGTCGTTGGGCGTGGCGTGCTCGTAGTACCAGCGTGCCCAAGTGGGAGCCAGGTCAATCAGAGTCGGCCCCATACCCCAGCCGACCGGAATCTGGCCGCGCACCGGGTCCTCAAAGTAGCGCCGGAAGTAGCCACGCCAGGTGCAGAGGTTGTCGCCATCGCTCATGGTGAAGCAGACATAGACTTTCGAGGGATCGAATTTTGGGGGCGCGGGGCGCGGCTTCTGCGTCAGCTTTGTCGCGGGGACGCCGCTGTGCAC
>NZ_JAYUPA010000970.1:0-2779 GCF_043760365.1 Armatimonas sp. | reverse complement strand
CCACCCCGTCGGCGAGCACCGCGCTGCCCACCGCAGACCGGCAAAAGGCGCAGCGGCTGCTCGATGGCATCGTGGGCAAGGGCGAGGTGCTCTTTGCCACCGCCAGCTCGCGCCTCCAGCCCGGAGCCTATCCCTACCTCAACCAGATCGGGGAGGCCCTCAAGAGCCAGACCACAGCTACCATTGTGGTAGGCGGGCACACCGACAACCAGGGCGAGGAACCCGACAATCGTCGCCTCAGCCAGAAGCGCGCCGATTCTGTGCGAGCCTATCTGGTAGCGCGTGGCACGCCGACCAAACACCTCTATGCCCAGGGCTATGGCTCGTCCCAACCCATCACTACTAATACCACCGAGGAAGGACGCCGCCGTAACCGCCGAATCGGTTTCGTGGTCCGCTAGTTGCTAGTTTAAGGAATCACTATGCTGCATCTCTATTTATTGATCTTGCCCTGCCTCTTGGTGGCCTTTGCCCTCGGGCTCCTCATGGGCTACTTCCTCTGGTTCCGCACATCTCAGAACACCGATACCACGAAGATTCTTAGCGGTGATTTGGGAGCACTCAAGAAAAAGCTCCAGGAGCGCGACAAGCAGCTCACCATTATCGGAGCCACGCACGCCAAACAGCTCGAAGCGCTCAATAATGACCTCGTCAGCGCCAAGACGGAGCGGGATCGGCTACGCGCGGAGGCGATTCCGCTTAATATTCGCGTTGATGAGCTCACCCGAAACTTAGAGCTGTCCCAAAAAAATAGGGATGAGACGCGGCAACCACAGAGTATTCAGGAGGCCCCCTCGCAGACCCTGGGAGATCTCGCGGCCATCGCGCAGGAGCGTGACCAGCTCAAGAAATCACTGGCACAGGCACAGGATAAGCTCACTGATTACACGCAGGCGCTCACGCAGGCAAACGCCAATATCCACACCGCCAATCAGACCATCCACACTGCCCAGGCACAGCTCCAAGCACAAGCAGCTGAGCTGGAACGTCAACGTACAGTGGTTCCGCCTTTGGCAACAGACGGGCCAGATATTACGACAGACGGGCCAGCGAGGGCAGACGGACTGGTGATTCCTAAGGCAGAGCCCGGTCATGAAGACGACCTGAAAGAGATCGTGGGGGTTGGGCCGTTTATTGAGGCCAAGCTCCATGATCTCGGGCTACGTACCTACAAGCAGATCGCGAAACTCTCACCGGAGATGCTGGAGAAAGTGGCTGGTAGCATCGAGTACTTCCAGGGTCGGATCGGGCGCGAGAACTGGACAGAGCAGTGCAAGGCGCTGCACTTTGACAAGTACGGCGAGAAACTCTAGGAGCCACTCTCCCCTGATAAAATGGTAAAACCAATCGGGGGAGAGTGTATGTTTCGACAGAATGCAATGCAGGCAGTGCTCGACGCGGCGGTCGGGAAGGATAAGCTGGGTACCAACCATCTCCAAGCGGCGGTCTGGGTAGGGGATCGGCTACTCTTCGAGGGGGTTGGCAACCGGCTTCAAGTCGGCCCGATGGTCACGACCAAGAGCCTCTTTCGGCTGGCGTCGGTGAGCAAACCCGTCACGGCGCTGGGCCTGCTACGCCTGGTAGAGAAGGGCACGCTCCGCCTCGATACGCCCCTCAGCACTTACCTGCCCGAGCTCCCCGAACCCCTCAAGCCCCTTACCTGTCGTCAGCTCCTCACGCACACCTCGGGGCTGCGTCACTACGAAAATAAAGCCGCCTCAGACTCTGCCACAGGTCAGCAGCGCTCCTGCCGAGAGGCGCTGAAGATCTTTGACAGTGACCCCCTCATTGCCACGCCCGGGCAGAAGTACCACTACAGCACCCATGCCTTCACGCTACTGGGGGCCGTGGTGGAAGCGATCACACGGCGGCCCTTTTTTGAGACCCAGCAAGAGCTGTTTTTATCTCTCGGACTGCGAGATATGGGCTTTGAGAATCTCCCACGCCGCCCGGAAGAGAGCCGCACAGGGCGCCGTGCCCCGCTCTACAATGTCGCCGGAGCCGAGGAAACAAAACGACAGAACCTCTCCTGGAAGTGGCCCGGCGGCGGGATGGAGTCCACGGCGGCAGATCTCGTGAGCCTCTTTGGCAAGGTTCTCCAGGGAAAGGTTCTCAAGCCCGCCATCTGGGAGCAGATGCAGCGCCGCCAGCCTCCCCCGCGCGAGCCTGCGCCCAGCGACCCCGCGATGGGCTTGGGAATCTTCCTACAAGAGGGTGATCTGAACCACGGGGGGAGCCAGCAAGGGACATCGAGCTTTCTGTTGATTCTCCCTCGAACCCGCACGGTCGCCGCTGTTCTGTGCAACACCCAGGGCAGGAAAGTCTCGGATCTCTGCCGCCAGCTCGAAAAACTCTCCCGCTAGGCACTGAACGCTTCTCGCACTTTCTGAGTTTATTAGGGTGAGATGCGACGACCAACAGGGGACGATGACAGCCTGCTTCAGCGAGCAGTGCGTGGCGAGGCGGCTTGTTTTACCGAGCTCGTGCGCCGCCACCGCCCCTGGGTCTGCCGTCTCTTGCGTGCCCTGACCGACGACCCGGAAATGGCAGAGGACTTAACGCAAGAAGTTTTCACGCGCCTACACCGCCATGCAGCCTCCTACAAAGGCCGAGGGCAGTTTGTGGCCTACCTCAAGCAGCTTGCCTTAAACGTCGGACGGAGCTACCTGCGCCGGATTCCTGGAGTCACTCTCGTGGCCTGGGACGAGCAAACGGGGCCGCTGGAGGGCGATCTTCTGGAGGCAATCCTCACAAAGCAAGTGCAGGACGAGGTTCGTGC
>NZ_JAYUPA010000969.1:0-2779 GCF_043760365.1 Armatimonas sp. | reverse complement strand
GCAGGCTCTCGCTCTTGCCCATAAAAAACAGTGCCAGCCAGCTTGCGCCGCCCCCCGCCAGGTAGCTGGGGAGCGTCCAGAGGAAGTTCTCTTTCCAGAGAGCCAGGAGGTTCTGCCGACTGCTCAGCGCGATAATCGTGGAGACACCGCCCGTGTTCATGGCGTAGTAGACCAGCGCCCCAATTACCACTGCGGGCAGGTGCATCAGAGTGAGAACCGATCTATCTGGGATCCACTGGCAGCTAGGCACGTGCAGCATTCCGAGCACAAGCCCCGACACCGTCACCTCAATGGCGGACATCGCGACATTGAAGAGGCGCTGGTAGGTAGGCTGCGTGAAGCAGCTCACCAGACAGTTCATACAGGCAACCAGAACGGCGGCAGCAGGACCAAAGTGCAGCATGGTCATGTAGCTGACCGTGAATCCAAGCGACAAAACCCCTACATCATCGTCGGAGCGACCGCGCGTCAGGCGGATTTTTTTGGAGCCAACCGCTCCCCCGAGGATGATGAAGAGTAATAAATGGGCCCCGTTATCGGCAAAGTCGCCAGACAGTGCCCGCGGTATCAGTCGCCCCAGTGCCAACAGTAACGCAATAGCTCCTGCCGTGTAAACAGCACGAAGGTAGAGAGTGGCCGCACGTGGGAGTGTGTTCATCGTTCTGTAGCAAGTTTCCTAGTGTCATCATTGGCCACTTAGGGCTGCTTCAGCAGGGTCAGAAAGCCTCCCGCACCGAAGCCAGTCTCCGGCCAGAGGCGGTAGCAAGGAAAATCGGCGTGGGGTGAGCGGTGCATTTCGTGCGCGGGCAGTTCCTGCGCGATCAGCTCTGGAAACCGTACCCGTAGCCAGGAAATCACGTCCTCGTTCTCCTCTTTTGCGTAGGTGCAGGTGGAGTAGAGAAGAAAGCCCCCCGGGGCGAGAAGCCGCACGGACTCCGCCAGAATGCGCTTCTGGCGATTAGCACAGGAGTTGATATTGACCGGATGGAAAGCCCCCGGGTTGTCCTGACCCCGCGCTAGGAGCGACTGCCCCGAGCACGGCGCATCCACGAGAACCACCCTTGCGAGCCCTGCAAACTCTTCGGCGAGCCGCGCGGGATCGGCGCAGCGGGTCTCGGCGGGCACGGCGCAGCGCTTCAGATTGCCCGTCAGCGGCCCGAGCCGCTTCCCGATCACCTCATTGGCGATCAGGCGCTCGGGAGTCAGCGCCCGGTGCGCAAAGACCGTCTTCCCCCCCGGCGCGGCGCAGACATCCACCACGGTTCCCCCCGTCGGCAAGCCACAGAGCGCACTGGCCTCAAACACCGACGAGAGATCCAGGCAGTAGTATGCCCCTTCATCGTGGAGCGTATGGCGACCGGGGCGCTCGCCGGGCGCGACAGCCTGCACAAACTCCGGCTGCCAGGGCGCGGGCGGCAGGCTCGCAAACGGGCTCTCGGCAGAGCCACCGAGCCAGAGCACAGCGGGCCGGGCACTCTTGCCCTCGGTGAGAGCGGTAAGAAAGGCATCGGGATCGGGCGCGAGTTTTGCGGCCAGCTTGCGGGCATATTTATTGGGCATCGAACCCAAAGTGTACCGCGTCTAGGATCCGCTCACAGGAACGTGGGCAGGTGGAGTATAGAAGTTTACTCCCCAGCAGCGCGGCGCATCAGAAGCGCGGAGAGGGCACTTGCCACCAGGCAGACAGCGGCGAGCGCGGCGAACGCGCCGTTCCAGCCCAGCGCGACCGCGAGGCGGGCGACGGCTTCTCCCGCCAGAATCGCCCCCAGATAGCCCATACCATCTATGATCCCATTCACGCTCGCGGCCTGCTTGGGTGCCACCAGATCCAGCGCCGCCGCGCCCACGGAGTAGGCATAAGGCCCGCCCGCCACCAACCCGGAGAGCGCAACCAGAACGAAGGCGATCTGAGGCGTGCGTGCCAGAAGAAATCCGGCCATAGAGAGCGCGGTGAGGATCAGGCCAGTCAGCAAGAGCTTCTGCCGTCCGTGGCTCCCGATCCTATCGCCCCAAATGCCAAACCCGACCGCACTCACGCCGCCCATCAGTGGATAGAGCCCGCTTGCCAGTGCTGCATTGCCCTGGCTCAGCCCGATCCCCGTAAAGTAAACCGGCAGCCACTCAGAAAGTGTGACATTGACCAGCGTGAAGCCAAATGCTGCCACACAAATACACAGAAACGCCGGGCGAGCAAAGAGCGTACGGAGTGGAATCGGCTCGTGGGCTTCCTGCGCCTGCTTGGTTTCGGCAGCGAGGGGCCGCTCTCGGAGAAACAGTGCACAGAGCAAGAGAATCAGCAGCAACACGCCCGCCGATGCGAAGTACACGATGCGCCAGTCCCCCCCTCGGCTCAAAAGCCGCGCCTGCGCCGCACGGGCAAGCGCATCGCCAAAGAGCCAGGAGAGCGAGACGATTCCCATAGCCTTGCCGTAGTTTCCCGCCGTGAACCAGCTCCCCACAATACGCACCGCCGACGGCCACCCCACCGCTTGAAAGAGCCGGTTCGCCACCCAGCAAACGCCAAAGAGCCCGATGCCACTACTCCTGCTAAACGCAATGGTCGCCAGCGCAGCCCCCAGCCCCCCGAGCAGAAACGCCGGGACGCCGCCGAGCTTGTGCACTACGCGCCCCGCCAGAAACTTCCCGCAGATCCCCGCCACCACACCAATCGTCGCGATCTGGCCCAGCGCCACCGTGGCGGCCTCCGACGTCATCCCCTGCTGCGCCAGCTCCGCAAGCTGCGAAGGTCGTCCCACGGAAAAGTTCGTGCGGCAGAAGT
>NZ_JAYUPA010000968.1:0-7856 GCF_043760365.1 Armatimonas sp. | reverse complement strand
TCTTTCGGGCGTACTCAAAGGCGTAACGAACAATCTTCTCACAGCCAGGGCGGCTAATCAGCTTGAGGCACTGCACCACGTCATCGGTTTGCCTATGCTCAATCCCAGCGTAGAGGTCTTCTTCGTTCTCACGAATAATGACCATATCGAGCTTCGGGTGCTTGGTAGTCACAAAGGGAGCATAGGCAACGCAGGGCCGGACATTGGCATAGAGCCCCAGCGACTTGCGCAGTGTCACATTCACGCTCTTGTAGCCACCGCCCTGTGGGGTTGTCAGAGGCGCTTTAAGCAGCACTTTGGTCGCACGAATGGCCTCCCATGCCTCGGGCGTGATGCCTGAGCTATTGCCATTCTCATACGCCAGCTGTCCCAGCTCAACGTAGCGCCACTCCAGCGGTGCTCCTGCCGCTTCCAGCACCCGCTGCACTGCCGTCATTATCTCAGGGCCGATCCCATCACCACTTGCACAGGCCACTACTTGCTTGTTCATCACAAACCTCCATAGACCACAATAACACGAAATTAAATACGCGACAATATTTTCGTAATATTTTTTTCACGACTAAGATATAATGTCTCGTAACTATGGCAGGCGAGACGAGCTGGACTTTTTTAACGAATCACTCTCATGTGCTGATCTGCCTCGCGCAGGACAGTACGACGCGGCTCCGTGACGTGGCCGTGCGAGTTGGCATCACTGAGCGCGCCGTGCAGCGCATCGTCACGGAGCTGGAAGAAGGAGGCGCCTTAGTGCGTCATCGTGATGGACGCCGCAACCGATACGAGATCAACGTAGAGGTTCGGCTACGCCATCCCCTTGAGGCGCACCGAAGCATTCGGGAGATCATCACTCTGGGAGAGAAATTAGGTGTCGATCTCTAGAGCGACATGAGGTTGCTGATCGTGAGATAGTACTCTTCATCCGCAAGTGCAGCGCTGGGATCCACAGAGAGTGTGCTCGGCCAACCGGCAGGGGTAAAATTCACCTCGAAGGCGTCAGGTTTGCTCTTATGCGCCGCTTCCACGGCATCGAGCACTTTCTCAATTGTGCTATAGGCCATCAGATGCGCCGGTGCACCTGTGGCAACCCCATCGCGCACAGTGATCGTCGCCGGGCGCGTGTACTCCTCCGGACAGAAACAGCTTTTACTCACCGTGAACGAGTAGGAGCGCAGGTTCCGCGCCGCCCAATTGGCTCTTGCCTGAGCCAGCTCTTCGTCAAAGCCTGTCAGCGAGGAGCTCCCACCACACCCAGCCAGCACGGCCAGCCCAAGGAGAAAATTCGTTGTTCGCATCACGCCTTCTCAGACTGCAACCCACGGCTTTACCTTCAATTGTACCGATTCACAGCGGCCTCACCTCGGAGATCGTGAGATCGTACTCATCGTCGCTGGTGTCCGCACGGGGATCAACAGAGCTCGTACTCGGCCAGCCGTCGGCGGTGAAGTTGACCTCCAGCGCATTTGCCTTGCTCGTGTTGGCCGCTTCGAGCGTCTCAAAGACTTTCTCAATGGTGGCAAAAGCGCTTAAACGCGAGGGGGCATCTGTTGCCCCCTCGCGCACGGTGATCGTCACCGGGCGGGTGTTCTCTTCGAGGCAGAAGCAGCGCACTTGAACCGTGAACCTATAGGAGGATAGCCCCTTCGCCGCCCAGTTAGCACGCGCTAAAGCAAGCTGTCGGGGAAATGTCGCCGCCAGAACGCGCGGTTGCAACAAGTCAGCCTCCACAGCGCTCCCCCCGCACCCCACAAGGCAACTGAACACTGCCAGTGCCAAGCACAAGCGAAGCCGCTTGCATTTTTGGATAATCGTTGATCTCTCCATCATTTTCTCTTTAGACCTCTTCTTCAGCAAGAGTATCAACGTGGTCTGGCAGGTTCCCTCATTTATTACGACCAAAACAGTCTCCGGGGAACTCTTGAACGTGCTGGGTAGTTAAGGTATCCTGAACCAATCACATTTACATTGGAGTTTGCCCCTATGATCTCTTCCCGACGGCGCTTCTGCGCTTTTCTGACTCTCGGACTTCTCTTCACAGGCTGTGCCCAGAAAGAGCCTGCTAAAGATACGGCAAGCACTCCTGCATCTACAGCAGCCTCCTCAACGGGCAGCGAGGCGATCGAGGCGCTGAAGATTGGGCTGATCACCCCGGGCAAGATCAACGACAAGGGCTGGAGCCAGCTCGCCAGCGATAGTGTTGAGAAGATCAAGGGGGAGATTTCGGGCACCGAGACAGTTCCTGCCATTGAGGACCCGGGCCAAGCCAATGTCGCGGGCGCGGCGCGTGATCTTGCCAAGAAGGGCTGCAATCTGATCTTCTTCCACGCCTCGGAGTACGACGATGCCGCCGCGACCGTGGCCAAGGAGTTCCCCAAGACGTATTTCGTGGTGGTTGGGGGCCGCTCCACGGGTGCGAATCTCACGCCCATTCAGTTTCAGGCGGGCGAGGCCACTTATCTTGCGGGGATGCTGGCGGGCGGAATGACCAAGACCGGGAAAGTCGCCTGCGTGGGCGGCAGCGAGATCCCGATTGTAAAAGAGGCGTTCGCGTCGTTTGAGAAGGGCGTGAAAGCTGCAAGAGCCGATGCCGAAGTCAAGATCGTCTTCACCGGCAGCGGCGATGATATTGCCAAAGCCAAGCAACAAGCACAAGCGCTGCTCGATAGCGGCGTGGACGTGCTCCACCACAACGCCAACGCCGCCGGACAAGGTGTCGCGCAAGCCGTCACCGATAAAGCCGATGCAATGTTTATCGGAGCCAACGCCCCGCAAGATGACTTAGCGACACCCAAAAATCTCGGCTCGTTTTTGGTGGATGCACAGGCCGCGTACTTGCTCGTCGCGAAAGCCGTGAAAGAGGGCAAAGTACCGACAAGCATGGAAGGCCCCGAGGTCTATCGTTATGGCTTGAAAGACAAAGTGGTCGGGCTGCACTACAACGACAAGTTCGCCGGAAAAGTCCCCGACGCGCTCAAGGCCAAGATCGCCGCCGCCGAAGCCGACTTGGTGGCGGGCAAGGTCACGCCGTAGAGTGCTGGAAGCTCGCGAGCTGACGCGCCGCTTTGGAAGCTTTACCGCGCTCGACACGGTAAACTTTGACCTGCGTGCCGGGGAGATCCACGCCGTACTGGGGGAGAACGGCGCGGGCAAGTCCACGCTCATGAATGTCCTCTCGGGGCTCCTGCGCCCGAGCGCGGGGGAGCTTTTGCTGGAGGGCCAGCCCGTGCGCTTTGCCTCCCCCGCCGATGCTACCGCGCAGGGGATTGGCATGGTGCATCAGCATTTTTTGCTCGTCCCTCCGCTCTCCGTCGCCGAGAACCTACTTCTTTCTGCCGACAAAGCCAAGGGGGGGCCGCTCTCCTGGCCTATGAAAAGCGTGCTCGCCGAGGCGCAAGCCCTCGCCAAGAGCCTTGGCTGGAGGCTTCCCTGGGACGCGCTCGCGGGGAGCCTGCCGGTGGGGACACAGCAGCGCATTGAGATATTAAAAGCCCTGCGCGGCCAGACCAAGATTCTGATCTTCGACGAGCCCACCGCCGTTCTCACCCCCACCGAGACCCCAGAGCTTTTTGCCACGCTCCGCCAGCTCGCCGCCCAGGGCAAGGGAATTGTCTTTATCTCCCACAAGCTCGACGAAGTCCTAGCTCTGTCTGAACGGGTCACGGTGTTACGACGTGGCAAAGTGGTAGCAAGATTAGTCACCACGGAGTGCGATGCAGGGATGCTTGCTGAAGCGATGGTGGGAAGCGATCTCTCCCCAACCCCTTTCCCAGCGAAGAATGAGCGCCCGGGAGAGGGGGCAGGGGGAGAGGTACTCACCATCCAAAACCTCACTCTCGGTAAGCTCGAAAACATCTCCTTCACCGTCGCGCCCGGTGAGATTCTGGGCTTCGCAGGAGTGGATGGCAACGGCCAGACCGAGCTCGCGGACTGCCTCTCGGGGATGCACAGGCCAGAGAGTGGGGAGATTCGTGTCGGGGAGACGCCCCTCAAACCCACGCCCAAAGCCGTACGTGAGGCGCAGATCGGCGTGATCCCGGCGGATCGCCAGAAACGAGGGCTGGCGCTCTCGATGACGATTACGGAGAACTTAACGCTGGGCGTGCAGGACAGCCCGGCGTTTCGCAAGAGCGTGTTTCTGGATGCAAAAGCACTTCATACGCGCACCGAGCAGCTTATTGAGCGTTTTGATATCCGCGCCGAGGGACCGACAGCTAAGGCGAGTAGCCTCTCGGGGGGGAACCAGCAAAAAGTGGTGATCGCACGGGCGCTGGCGGGCGAGCCCAAAGTAGTGATCGCCGTTAACCCAACGCGCGGCCTGGATGTCGGAGCGATTTCGTATGTGCATACAGCTCTTCGCGAGGCGCAGGCAGCAGGTGCGGCGATCGTGCTGATCTCCACGGAGCTGGATGAAGTACTCACGCTTTCGAACCGGGTGGCGGTACTCTTTGAGGGTAAGCTCATGAGCATTGTCGCCCCCGAAACCCCACGTGAGGAGCTGGGTCGCTTGATGGGGGGCACGGCGTCGTGAAGCTTATTGCCTGTGTTTTAGGAGGCTTGCTGCTGCTCGCCGCTGTTATTCTGGCGGCCAAAGCCTCACCAATTGCTGTGGCTGCGGCGCTGCTGCGAGGCGCATTTGGCTCGAAAGATAGCGTCGCCAATACGCTGATCCAGACGACGCCACTCTTGCTCACCGGGCTCGGGGTCGGGCTGACATTTAAAGGCAAGCTCTTTAATATTGGAGCGGAGGGGCAGTTTCTTCTGGGAGCAGTCTTTGCGATCTGGGCTGGCACACAGAAACTTCCCCCTCCCGTTCTGCTACCGCTGGCCTTACTCGCGGGGGCACTGGGTGGTGCGCTCTGGGCGGGGCTGGCAGCGGCGCTGAAGCTCTGGCGCGGCGTACAAGAAGTGCTCTCGACCCTGTTGCTCAACTTTGTCGCGATCCAGCTCGTGGCCTGGATGGTGCGCGGCCCACTACAAGAGGCCGTAAAGCAGTACCCACAGTCCGATAAGCTCGCCATCTCCAGCCGACTGGCGTTTCTGTGGCCTGGAACGCAGCTTCACCAGGGCTTCCTCATAGCGCTCTTTCTCGCCGTTGTCGTCTGGGCCTATCTTTCTAAGACTGCCTCAGGGTTTGCCCTGCGTGCTGTGGGAGCGGGAGCGGAAGCCGCAGAAGCGGCGGGAATCTCGGTCGCAAAAACAACCTGGGGGACGTTTTTGCTCTCAGGGGCACTCTCCGGGCTGGCGGGTGCGATCCAGATCTGCGGCGTGACGTACTTTCTGGCCGACCCGTACTCCAAAGGCTACGGCTACACCGCCATTGCCGTCGCCTTGCTTGCCAACCTCTCGCCGCTCTGGACAGTTCTCACCGCGCTCTTCTTTGGCGCTCTCACGGCAGGCGCGACTGAGGTGCAGAGTGCCGGGGTATCGTCGGTGGTGATTCAAGTGCTCCAGGCCGTCACACTGCTCACTGTGCTTACCTACGGCTGGCTCAAGGAGCGTGGAAAGTGAGCGTTTTTCGCCTCGTTTTTCGCCCCCATGAACGGGGGCGTCTTATTGTCCTCGTGCCTCGGACACAAAGGGCGCAAGCGCCCATGGCCGGAACGGCCTTCGTGTCGCGCAGCGACAATAAGACGCCCCCGTTCATGGGGGCGAAAAACGGAAGGCTCCCATGATCCCCTTTCTTCTACAAACCCTCACTTTCGCAACCCCGGTGCTACTCGCCGCACTTGGGGCGGTCTTTGCGGAGCGTGCAGGCGTTATCAATATAGGGCTAGAGGGTTTGCTTCTAGTCGGAGCACTGGTGGCGGTTCTCGTCTCGGCGGCGACGGGCCAACCTTATCTGGGTGTGTTGGTAGCGGCAGTAGCAGCGATGGCGATGGCGGGGATTTTCGCCGTCTTTGCCATTGGTCTGAAGCGCGACCAGGTGATTGTTGGCACGACGATCAACTTTCTCGCGCTTGGTGCAACCGGGGTCTTCTACCGGGCTCTGAAAATATCCGGCGAGGTCAAGACGCTCCCCGTGCTCTTTGGCGATGGCTCAACGGCGATCAATGCCCTTACATTGCTGGGCTTGTTTCTGATCCCCGTGGCGCAGTGGCTGCTCTACCGAACGCGGCTCGGGGTCATGGTGCGCTCCGCAGGCGAGAAACCCGAGGCCGTCGCGGCAGCGGGTGTCTTTGTGAATCGGCTACGGACACTCACTGTTCTGGTGAGCGGCGCACTCTGTGGTATGGGGGGCGCATCGCTCTCCATTGGGATCGCCAACACCTTCACCGAGGAGATGACCGGCGGGCGTGGCTTTATCGCACTGGCCGTGATTGTCTTCGGGCGCTGGAATCCGCTGGGTGTTCTCACAGCCGCGCTCCTCTTCGCCGCCGCCGATGTCTGGCAGACAAGGCTCCAGGCAGACGGCAAGCTCCACATCCCCTACCCGATTTTCCTCGCTCTTCCCTATGTTCTGACGCTGCTCGCCCTCGCGATTCGCGGTGCCAGAGTCAAGCCCCCCGCCCACCTCGGCGAGCCCTTCGAGCAAGGCTAGATTTGGGGATTAAAGATAGGCTCAAGTTCTAAAACGAAACCAGGAAGCTCGGGGGAGCAATCCAGTGTTGCGGGGTTGTCCAGTTCTACCATCGCCGCACCGGGACGATAGATATAGACTTTTTGGCTCGCTGGGTCGAGAAGCAGAGCAAGCGACACACCCGCGGTGAGGTACTCCTGCATCTTGGTTTTCAGAGGCGGGAGGCGGTCGCTGTCGGAGCGGAGCTCGATAACAAACTCAGGGGCGATGGGGAGGAATTTCTCCCGCTGTGCCTCAGGGATGGTGTCGAGGCGGCCCCTGCTCACCCAGGCCGCATCGGGGGCACGCATCGCGCCATTGGGAAGCTCAAAGCCTGTATTAGAGTCAAAGACGTAGCCCAAGCAGCTCTGGCGACTCCAGGCCATGAGCTGATAGTTCAGCTCCGAGTTACGATTTCCCGTTCGACCTCCGGTGGGCATGGTGACACAGAGTCTCCCTTCAGAGTTTCGCTCCAGCCCGAGTGGGCGGTTTGTCTGGCAGACCTGAAAAAACTGTTCGCGGTTGGTGGGATCAAAGCCTGCGGGCAGACGTAGCTCGTACTCGCCGAAGAGGAAGATCGGCGGGGCCAGTTCTTTTTCTTTTGGTTGCACCTGTCCACTCATCATCAGCTCTCCTATCGTCAGCACTCCTAAGTTAGGATTGTATCGCTAGGATTATATCGCGTGAGCTTTGGAACTTTTATCACGCATATTCCGTCTTTGTTTTCGGAAGACACTTGACATCATAACACTCAAGTGATATAACGCTCCTGGCAATACTTCTTCTCAGAGGAACTTAAAACACTATGGCAAAAACAGTTGGTATAGACCTGGGGACCACGAACTCGGTTGTGGCAGTGATGGAGGGTGGCGAGCCCACCGTTATCGTGAACTCGGAAGGCGCACGCACCACGCCCTCCATTGTCGGCTTCAACAAGACCGGCGACCAGCTTGTTGGGGTTCCGGCCAAGCGGCAGTCGGTCGTGAACCCGGATCGCACGATTGTCTCGATCAAGCGGCACATGGGCACCAGCCACCGCACCACGATTGATGGCAAGGGCTACTCCCCCGAGGAGATCTCGGCGAAGATTCTGCAGAAGCTTAAGGCCGATGCCGAGGCGTACTTAGGCGAACCCGTGACGGCGGCGGTGATCACCGTTCCCGCGTACTTCAACGATGCCCAGCGCCAGGCGACTAAGAGTGCGGGCGAGATTGCGGGCATGAAAGTGCTGCGCATTATCAACGAGCCCACGGCGGCGGCGCTGGCCTACGGCATGAACAAAGAGGCCAACGAGACCATT
>NZ_JAYUPA010000967.1:0-2783 GCF_043760365.1 Armatimonas sp. | reverse complement strand
TCCTCGTGCTTCAATCCCAGATCACTCAGCGTTTGAACCAGTGGCCGCGAGCCGCTGAGCACCCCGCCGATATGGAGACGCGCCAGCCAGCCCGTCTCGGGGCGAACCAGCGTGAACAAGAGCGCCACTCCGGCAACGACGACGAGAGCGTGACTGAGTTTTGGCTTCATGGAAGATTGGACGCAGTTGCTCGGGCTGAGGTTACGGTACAATCCACCATGTCAATTCCCGACCGCGATGATGCGCTTCCGTTTTCGAAGAGGGCGCTGCTGCTGGCACTGGGCTGGGGGCTGACCAATATCGCCTACGCCATCTATGATCTGCCGCTAAAGTTTGTCTTAAAAGACGAGCTTCACCTCGATGCACAGCAGATCTCGAAGTTTTTCGCGTTGGGGGTTTTTAGCAACTATGTCAAGCCACTGGCCGGGATTCTCACGGACAGCGTGCCACTCTTTGGGACACGTCGCCGCTGGTATCTGATTCTCAGCCTGTTTTTCTGCGGCATTGGCTGGCTGATCTTAGGAAGCGTCCCCCGAAACTACACCACCATGCTGGCCGTTTTTGCCACGACCTACACCATGGTGATGATCATCTCCACCACGTTTGGCGGCGTTATGGTCGAGACGGCGCAGCGCTTTGCCGCCGCAGGACGGCTCACGGCGCAGCGGATCGGGATGTTTCGCCTCGGGAGCTTGGCGGGCGGGCCACTCGGAGGCTTTCTCGCCAAGTTCCCCTTACTCCTCACACTGAGCCTCTCCGCGACCCTGCACTTTGCTCTGATTCCGATTGTCTGGTTCTGGCTGAAGGAGCCGCAAAAAGCGACTCTGAACAAGGACCTCTGGCGCGAGGCGGGGGAGCAGCTACGCGGGCTAGTAAAGAGCAAAGTGGTGCTGGCCGCCGCCGGAATGATCTTTCTCATCGCCGCCTCGCCGGGCTTTGGAACCCCGCTGTTTTTCTTTCAGACGAACACCCTGGGGCTCTCGAAACAGTTCCTGGGAAGTCTGACACTGATCGGCGCGGCCTTCGGACTGCTCACGGCGACGGCCTACCACAAGTTCTGCCAGAAGGGCAGTATGAGGACACTCTTGATCGCCAGTATCGTGATCCACGCTCTGGGAACACTCTTCTATCTTTTCTATAAAACTCCTGGAGCGGCCATCGCAATCACCGCACTCGAAGGCATGACCCAGACTCTCGCCATCTTGCCCGTCTACGACTTAGCGGCACGCGGCACCCCCAAAGGCAGCGAGGCGCTAGGCTACTCGATCATGATGAGTGTCTGGAACCTCACCAACTCCCTCTCCGACTGGATCGGGTCCACGCTCTTCACCAAGTACAGCTTTGACTTCTCCCACCTCGTCTGGCTAAACGCCAGCACGACCGCTCTTGTGCTTTTAGTGATTCCGTTTCTGCCCAAAGCCCTAATGGCAAAAACGGATGGCAATTGATTCTAAGGATTGGCTATGGTAGACTTTGCGCGGCAAGCTCAATTGGTAATTCTTTTATGAAATCTATTCTTCGACGCATCAAATCTGTTCCCATTTTAGGGGACTGTCTCGTCACGATGAAGGCAAAAATCACCGGAAAATGGAAAGAGGATCCCTCGTATTGGTTGGGACTAGTAGTGCGTACGCAGCAAGCTCAGGTGGTTCAGATCGGTTCTAATGATGGTACCTCTAACGATCCTATTCACCAATTGTTGGCAAAAAATCAGCAATGGAAAGCATTACTTGTTGAGCCGGTTCCTTTTGTCTTTGAGCGGCTGAAAAAAAATTACGGAACGTCTTCACGATTTGCGTTTGAGAATCTGGCGGTAGGCGAGGATGAGAGCCTGGATTTTTACTGGGTATCTCAGGAAGCAAAAGTTAAGTTTCCCACGATACCTTATTGGTACGACCAAGTTGGGTCTTTTAGTAAAGATCATGTCCTTCATCACTTTAGCGAATTTGAAATAGAGCCTTTTATTATTAGTGAAAATATTAAAATCATTTCTTTTTCTGGATTGATTGAAAGAAATAAAATTAATAAGATTGATATATTGCATATTGATACAGAAGGTCATGACTATAAAGTATTGGATATGGTTGATTTTGTAAAAATACAGCCAACTTGTATTTTGTTTGAATTTAAACATCTGTCTTATGAAGAAAGAATTGCCTCTGATAATCTTTTATCGCCGTTTTATGATCTATTCTTAATAGGTGATGATGTTATTGCTGTTCATAAATCACTTCCTCAGTCTCTTCGTTCTCGGTTTAATATCCTTTCTGCCCCTGTATTGCGCGAGTCTGTTGCCTGAATTGCTTAGTCTTCTTTAGGTAAGATGCAGGACGTCATTGGTCTGCCAGAGAAGTTTGTGATAAACTTCGCAAAGTTAGGCGAGATCTATCGCCCGGAAAATATGCCATGCTAAACTCCTACATTCCGGTTCTGGTGATGGGGCTGGTCGCCGTTTTACTCTCGGCGGTCTTTATTCTACTCTCTGCCGTCCTTGGGCCGCGCCGTCCCTCGCCTCAGAAAAACAGTCCGTATGAGTGCGGCGTGACTCCCATTGGCTCGGCACGGGAGCGCTTTCCGATCAAGTTCTATCTCATCGCCATGCTCTTTATCCTCTTCGATATCGAGACTGTCTTTCTCTACCCCTGGGCGGTGACCTATGGGGCGAGTGGAGGCATGATGCTCTATAACCTCGCGGAGATGGGGCTGTTTGTGGCGATTTTGTTCGTGGGCTACATTTATATCTGGCGTCGCGGCGCCTTCGAGTGGGGCTAGGAAGTTAGAGT
>NZ_JAYUPA010000966.1:0-2788 GCF_043760365.1 Armatimonas sp. | reverse complement strand
CGCCCACCACTGGTGCGCCACTTCGTGCGCGGTGATGTAGAACGGCACATCCAGTGCGTCTTTTTCGTGTCCCACTTTCAGGATAAAACCAATTCCCTCGGAGTAGGGCACCGTGTTGGGGAACGCCTGGGCGAACTGCTGGTAGGCGGGGAACTCGAGGATGCGCATCTGGCGGAACTGGTAGGGGCTGAAGTTCTCCGAGCAGTAGGAGAGCGCTGCTTTGGCACCCGCCATCATGCGCTCCAAGTTGTACTCATGGCCGGGATGATAGTAGATCTCCAGCGCCACGCGCTTGCCATCTTTACTCGTCCACGTATCTTTTTTCACGGTGTAGCGCGCCGAGACGAACGTGAAGAACTGGCGGATAGGCGCGTCCATCTTGTAGCGGAAGCAGCGCCGTCCGTTCTCGCTCCACTCTTTTTCTAAGTAGCCCGGCGCGATGGCGATCTGATCGGGCGCAGTACGCACCGTCGCGGCGAAGCTCACCCAGTCGGCGTCCGTGCCGAGGTAGGTGTTCTGCCGCGCTGCGACGTTCGTGGCGGGAGCCATGCGTGGCTTGGGCGGAAGGCCCTCTTTACGGCGCTCAGACTCATCGCTGATCTCGCCGTCTGCCTGGTAGCCAATCTGCGGGCAGGGCATGGTCACAAACGCGCCGTTGGCCGCAATATTGGTGTTGGGTGAGCCATTGGCGAAGCCGATTTTATCGTAGGCTAGCGTGAAGGCAAGCGTCGTTGTCGCGCCCGGAGCCAGCGGCCGGGAAAGTGTGAGCGTTCGGAATCCACGGTCTTTGTCGGTCACTCCGGGCGTCGCCACAACGCCGAGAGTGAGTGCTTTCACGGTAAGCTCCGGGGCGGTTTGGATCACGAGCTCTCGTATGAGCTGGTTGGTTTTGTTTTTGAGGGTGAAGACACCTTTCGACTCGTACTGGCCGCGCTCTGGCCACAGGGTGACATCCATCTCGACATCGGTGACACGCGGCTGAGGCAATTTCTCGTAGCGTACTTTGTACTTGCGCTCATACTCCACCTGAAGTTTCGTCTGCGCATTCTCGGAGCGGTAGGTGTGCCGAAGATTAGTGTTCACAAAGATCCAGCCCCCGACGGCCACAAAGCCCGCCGCGCACGTCACCGCCGTCGTTTTTGCCGCCGCCGGGAGCTGCCCAACCTGCCAGCGTGTCGCCAGGTGATCGTCTTTGCCGCGCACCCAGAGCTTGATGGCGAGAACGACCAATAGTGCTGAGGCAAGTAGCCAATACAGCGTGAACCAGAAGACGGGTAGCGTAAACGGCCCAAAGCCGTTCATATCTGAGAGCTTGACCTCCGGCGTGCTGGCAAAAAGAGTGAGCTTGTGATCCAGCCCCATACTTGGGAGCGCTTGCGTCGCCACAAAGCTCACCAGGACGAGTGTGTGCCCCATAAACTTCTGGTTGACGACAGTGTGCACGCAAAATGCAAGCGCCGTTAGGCACACGAGAACTGGGTAGACCGTCCCGAAGAGATACGCGATGTACATTCCGAGCTCGAAGTGAAAGTAACCCTTGGCAGCCTGAACCCCGATTCCCGCCACGATGAGCCCCAACGTGAGTAGTGCGAGTACGAGTAGTAGCGCCACAAACTTTGCCAGTGCGACAGTGTAGGTCGTTACGGGCAGGGCATCCGCGATCTGATCCAGCTTCACCGTGCGCTCGCGCCAGCAAAGTTCCCCTGCGTAGAAGGTAATCAGTATCAGAAAGAACAGCATGAATGAGCCGCTGACTTGCTCAACCATGACCCGTGTGACGGGGTAGATTGTGTTTTCAAGGAGCTTGTCCGCCATCCAGGCGTTGGTGATGAGGAGCAACATTCCTGCGGCAGCGATGACCAGAAACGGGACACTGTGAACAATGTCACGGAAGTAGAAGCGCAGGAGGGCAGGGAAGACATTCCCCCCTGACCCCCGCCCTGTCTGAACCCACCCACCTCGTCCCTCAGCACCCTCCCTTGGTTCAAGGGAGGGTCGGCGCGGGACGAGCCGGGGTGGGTTCGCGCGGGCCGAGAACTGGAAGAGTCGAAAGCCCACTGCGAGAATGGCGATGCCCAGCCCGACCCAGAGCAGGCGGTTGTAGAGCAGAGCACCCGTGAGAGGCAAAAGCTGTGCATTTTTCTCCGCGAGTGTCCAATAGCGTGTGACGACACTCGTCGCTGCGAGGCCAAAGGGATCGAGGAGCGAGGCGACGAGCTTATTGTCCACGGCACGGATCAGGGTCAGCGCAACCGCCCAGCCGACAAACACCAGAACGCCCTGAAGGTAGATCGCCAGCAGACTGCGGGTGAGCGTGCCAAAGACAAAGAACAGCGCGGAGAGAAAGAGGACATTGGGCAGCAGGATCACTAGAAAGACATTGACGTAGCTCTCGATACGAAACGCGCCGAGGCTGTTTTTATCCACCCAGGGCATTAGGCTGCCCAGAAGCACCCCGAAAAGTAGCCCCGAGTAGACAAAGAGAGTGACGACCAGTGCACCGAAAAAGCGCCCGAAGAAGTAAGCCGCACGGCTCAGGTGGGTTGTGAAGAATAGCTCATGGACTTGGGCTTCAAAGTCTCGGTAGATCGCGGTGCCTACCAGTGCGCTGGCGATCACGGCCCCGAGTGCGCCCATAATCCCGACCACTTGCCCTAGCACAAGAGGCGCATTTACTTTGATCTGCCCATCGCCGCCTCCGATTTTTACCACGTCGGTGGTGACAAACAGAAACGTGAGCAAAAAGAGAACAAAAAAGAAGAGATAGGTTGAGACCTGGCGCATCCGA
>NZ_JAYUPA010000965.1:0-2791 GCF_043760365.1 Armatimonas sp. | reverse complement strand
AAATCCCGACAATGCGATTGTCGCCCGGCCCCACTTTGCTGTACTCGTACCAGGTGGGGCGCAGCACCAGCGGCCAGGACCACCAGGGTGAGCTGTACGGGTGCGTCTCTTTCATCCCCGCGTGGTAGTCCCACATCACTTTCTGCTCGGTGAATACCTTGAATACATCATGGTTCTGGCGCATGTAGGGAATGTAGGAGAGCAGGTAGAGTGCCACGGGAATCCCGATAAACGAGAGCAGGTACCAGCCGGGTAGCGCAAGCTGCGCCGCCCAGTCTGAGCGCCGCTCGCTCCACCGCAGAGCAGCATAGGCCAGCACGTAAAGAAGCACTCCGCCGATCAGCCACCACAGCAGTCCCGATAGAATCACTCGCTGCTGCTCAGGGTAGGCGGTATCGGCAGTGTAGAAGCGGCGCAGCTGCAAAAAAAGCGCTCCCAGCACCGCCACGCCAAGCCCAGCCAACGCCAGCACTTTCGGGTGTTGCACGACACGGGGCAGGTCGTGGGCGAGTAGCCAGAGCGCGATCAATCCAAAGGCATAGAGTGTCGTCCAGCGCGTCGCAATCGCTAGGCCGAGCGCCACTCCCAGCACGGGCAGCCACAGGGGGTTTCG
This sequence comes from Armatimonas sp., assembly GCF_043760365.1. Classification (GTDB taxonomy): domain Bacteria; phylum Armatimonadota; class Armatimonadia; order Armatimonadales; family Armatimonadaceae; genus Armatimonas. The sequence goes on along the minus strand of NZ_JAYUPA010000965.1, from coordinate 2,178 downwards.
CTTGGTTTTGTAAGTCCAGGCCAGTAGTGCCGCCAGCAGAATAAAGCAGACCGTGTAGATATTGGTCATGGCCATGCGGCTCTGGACAAAGAAAACCCCATCGAGCGCCAGCATTCCCGTCGCCAATAGTGCCGCAAGCCGGTTGCCCGTGAGTGCCCGCGCGAGAAAGAACATCAGCAATACGGAGAGCGCTCCAAAGACCGCGCTCCCAAAGCGCCAGCCAAACGCCGCGGCATGTGAAAACCCCATGTCGGGCTTGTAGATCCCCTCAGTGGGGTTGAAGTTCCCTCCGAAGAGCTTCAGCCCTCCGGCGATCACCAGCTTCGCGAGCGGCGGGTGAGTCCACTCCATGGGGTTCTGCCCAAGAAGATACTGCATCCCAGTACGGGAGTGGTAGCACTCATCAAAGACAGCTTTAGCAGGGAAGTCCAGCCGAACGAGTATTACGCAGAAGAAGCTCATGGCCAGAGTTGCCGCGAGCAAGTAGTCCAGTCGCTCCATCGGCTCCTGTGTCAGCCCAGGCTTCTCCTGCGCTTCTTTAAGCTGGAAAAACCCGCGCAAGGTCCAACAGACGAGCACGAGCACCGTCAGTGGCAGGATAAAGTGAGCGGGTGTCAGGCTGTCCATAGTTTATATTATAGCCGAGGCTCGATAAGCTCCACAGACTTATTCTTCTTATCAGAAGTCGCACGTAGGTTTAGCATCTCGACAAAAACGGAGAACCCCATTGCAAAGTAAACATAGCCCTTAGGAATATGCACATGGAATGCCTCGATTAGCAAAGTCAAACCGATCATCAGCAAAAAAGAGAGGGCAAGCATCTTGACAGTCGGGTGTTTCTCCACAAACCGACTCACTGGGTTAACTGTCAGTGCCATAACAATGGTAGAGATGAGCACGGCCAGAATCATCACCATGACCTGCTCTTTAGGAATCATCCCAATTGCCGTGATAATTGAGTCGAGGGAAAAAACGATATTGAGGAGCATGATCTGTACCATAACGGCACCAAACGTACCGCTACCCACCTTACGCTCCTTGGGATCGTCCTCAATATGTCCGTCCCCTTCTAGCTTGCTGTGAATCTCATGAGTGGCTTTATAAAGTAGAAAAATGCCTCCTATCAGCACAATCAGATCCTGTACCGAGAGCGAGAGCATCTTGCCACCCGCATGCGGATCAGGGTCGGGAAAGGGAAGTGAGAGAATGCCTTTCTCAAAGCTCAGCACCAAGGGAATGAAAAGCAACAGAATAAGACGGGGAATGACCGCTAACACCATGCCCGTCTTGCGGCCCTGAGCCTGCTGCTCCGGCGGGAGCTTGCCCGCGAGAATGGAAATAAACACAATATTGTCTATCCCCAGCACGATCTCCAGCGCCACCAGTGTCAGTAGCCCGATCCAGGCACCTGGATTGCTCATCCAGCTAAAATTAAGAAGATTCTCCAAACTAGCTTGCCCCCTCGCCCCCGCCATGCGGAGGAACCAAAAACGTTTGAATCTGACCTCGTTTTACCCGATTCGGTTGCACTTCGCAGATAAAGCCAAGCGAGTGTAGTAATCCCTCAACTTTTTCATGGGCAAAACGGACTTCCTCAGGTGCGTGACAGTCCGAGCCAAATGTCAGGGGAACACCGTGCGCGATCAGCTCCGTCAGCATCTTGCGGTTCGGGTACGGCTCATTCCAGAAAGGTTGTTTACGGTAACACGATGTATTGATCTCCACGATGCAGCCGGACTCCGCAATTGCGCTTGCCACTTCCGGGTAGAGCTCGGCGGCAAGCGCTTCAGGCATTCCGGGCGAGTAGGTGTCTATCACGGTGAGGTGCGAGAGAATATCAAAGAGCCCGGAGCGTGCGGCTAGAATCACCTGCCGGTAGTAGTCTCGAAAGATCGCCTCAGGCCGCTGCGTCTTCCAGCGCCGTCGGTCAAAGACACTGTGGCCGAGGCAGTAGTGCACCGAGCCCAGAACGTAGTCAAAGGGATGCGCCACGAGCCAAGCGGCGAGTTTCTCCTCGTCGCCCTCGATAAAGTCCGCCTCGATCCCCACGGCCAGCGCAATCTCATCGGCGTAGCGCTCTTTGATAGCCACGGCCTCCGCGACATAGTTAGGCAGCTCGGAGACGGCCATCTGCACCCAGGGCTGGGCGTGGTCGCCCTCAAGCCAGTAGGCGGGGCC
>NZ_JAYUPA010000964.1:0-7887 GCF_043760365.1 Armatimonas sp. | reverse complement strand
AGTTTATTGTTGATGAGAAGCGCGATAATACTCCAGAACATATCAAAGACTACCGCAAAGTGCTAGAGCGCAAGGACGTGGATCTGGTCATCAACGCGACGCCTGACCACTGGCACGCGCTTATCGCGATTCATGCCGCGCAGGCGGGCAAAGACATCTTCACCGAGAAGCCCATCTCTCATAATATTATCGAAGGCCGCCAGATGGTCAACCATGCGGCCAAGCACAAGCAAATCGTGCAGGTGGGAACCTGGCAGCGCTCGCTTCAGCAGTACATTGATGCCGTGGCCTACGTGCGCTCGGGCAAGCTGGGCAAGATCAATGTCTGCCGCGCCTGGAGGGTGCAGGACCCGAATGCTGCCGTGATGGGCAAGGAAGCCACCAAGCCCGTTCCTGCCGACCTCGACTACAATATGTGGGTAGGGCCCGCCGCGATGCTTCCCTACCAGGAGAACCGCTGCCACTACAAGTTCCGCTGGTACTTCAACTTCGCGGGCGGCATGACCGGCGACTGGGGGGTTCACATGATGGATAATATACTCCAGGCCATGAATCCCACCGATGATTTTGTGATGCCCACCAAAGTGATGAGCCTAGGCGGCAAGTTCTTCGTCGGCGAAGGCGACGACCGCACGACCCCGGACACCCAGATTACCTTGCTGGAGTTCCCCGGCTGGATGCTCCAGTGGGAGGTGCACGTGGGCAATCAGAAAGCGGGCATCAATGGGCAGCCGGAAAGCGGCCTCACCGGGCGCAGCCATGGTGCGCTTTTCCTAGGGAGCAACGGCAGTGTCTTATTGGACCGCAACGGCTGGTCTATCTTCGATGCGGCGGGCAATCCTGTGGAGAAGCCCGCCCCGATTGACATGGGCCAGAAGATGAACGGCCTCCCCGCGCATGTCGGTGAGCTGATCGCCTGCCACAAGTCGCGCGGCACCACACGCTCTAATATCGCCTCGATGCACAAGACAACCACGGTCTGTCACTTAGCCAACCTCGCCTACCAGGCCAGTAGCGTCTTGCACTGGGACGGCGCAAAGGAAGTGGTCACCAACGAGCCCAAGGCGATGCAGAACCTGAGCTACCAGCGCGAGTACCGCAAGGGCTGGGTGCTGCCGAGGGCGTAGAACCCACCCGGCCTTCGTTCGTTCCTCACTATGGCCACCCTCCCTCTACGAAGGAGGGTAAGGTAGGGTTTTCTCACCCCTTCCCTGCCCTGAGGGAAGGGGCTAGGGGATGGGTCCAATCCCAACTGGCACGTCCCATGGATCGGTGGGCAGCTCGTCCACCAGAAACGGCGCGACACCAATCGTCCGGCAGTCCGGGCGCAGACGCGGCAGAAACCTATCGTAGTAGCCGCCGCCGTAGCCCAAGCGATTGCCACGCCGATCTAGGACAAGCGCGGGCACCAGCACCAGATCGAGGATTTCCGGAGAGACTTCCGGCAGTGTCGCCTCGGGTTCCCAGATACCGAAGCGGCTCAAAACTAACGAACACGGGTAGGCATGGATCGCCAGGCGGCGCTTCGGGGCGCAGCGCGGCAAATAACATCCCGGCTCAGCGGCGGGGGCTGCGAGTCCTAGCACATCCAGCTCCTCCTCGGTGGCGGCGTAGAGTAGAGTGTGCTGCGCGGCGGCGAGCTCCGGGGCGAGTGCTTCGTGGAGAGCAGCAGAAAGCGCGGGCAGATCGAGCTCCTGGCGTGCGGCAATCGCCCAAGCGCGCCACTCAGTCTTGCTGTTTTTGAGCGAGGGGATGGGCCTTGTCATAGACTTCCTTCAAGCGCGTGCCGCTCACATGGGTGTAGATCTGCGTGGATGAGAGATCGGCGTGGCCTAGGAGTTCCTGGACAACACGCAGGTCGGCGCCGTGATCGAGAAGATGGGTGGCAAAGCTATGGCGCAGGGTGTGGGGCGTGATCTTATGCGCTACCGACACGCTACCACAAGCGCGGTCAAAGAGCCGTCGCACTGCCCGGTCCGAAAGACGCTCACCAAAACGATTGAGAAAAAGTGCGGCAGTGGGCTTGCCCTGTGACAGTGCGGGGCGTGCCGTGCCGAGATAGAGTTCCAAGGCAGCGACAGCGGGCTTTCCCAGAAGTGCCAGGCGCTCCTTGCCGCCTTTACCGTGGCGCACGCGAATCTCCCCCTCCCCGTTCGCCTCTAAAGCCAAGTCCGAGGTATCGAGTGCAACCAGCTCACTGGCACGCAAGCCCGTGGCATAGAGTGTCTCAAGGATCGCTCGGTCGCGGATGCCATCAGGCCGGGCGGGGTCAGGGAAAGCGAGCAGAGTTGCAACCAGCTCTTCCGCGAGGGCTTTGGGGAGCGGTCGTGGACGTTTTGGGGTCTGGAGTTCCTGCGCCGGTGAATGAGTGATGACTGCCTGACGCAAAAGATAGCGAAAGAACGCACGTAGCGAGGCCGCCTTACGGGCCACTGTTGTTTTTGCCAGATTTCGCTCCGTCGTCAGTGACGCTATATAGCGGCGTACCTCTGCGGGAGGGAGTACTGTCAGATCCGACAGCTCTTTTTCTTCCAGCCAGGCACAAAACTGGCGTAGGTCTTCTGCGTAGGCATGAACGGTGTGAGGCGAAGCACGACGAACATGGCGCAGGTGCTCCAGGAAGCCGTCGCGCAGTGTTTCAGAGGAGACAAACATATCTTTTCCTGTCTTACAAAAAAAATGGGAACTTCGCAAGAGCAAAGAAGGAATACCCGGCTTAGGTGCCGAACTTCCAGGTGGCTCACGGAGCCGATTTGGATTCCTTTCATTTGGTGGAACTAGTGAGGGAGGACAGGCAGACGATGGCGATTATGCCACAGAGTAGAGTGCGCACCAATACCGCTGTTGGACGTGTGAAAGCACCGGAGACACTTGGCTTTCACGACGATGGTCAGTCCTATGTTACCCGACTAACACGTGCGGGTTTGCTTACCCATGAGGAAGAGATTCGCTTAGCCAATAAGATCGCGTTGGGCGGCCTCGATGGCACACGAGCCCGTGCGACCCTGGTTGAAGCCAATATGCGGCTTGTGGTCTCTATCGCAAAGGCCTACCGCTCATCGGGGATTCCCTTTGAAGACCTGGTGCAAGAGGGCGCAATCGGGCTAATGACGGCAGCGGAGCGCTACGATCCCACCCGTGGGTTTCGCTTCTCAACCTATGCCACCCAGTGGATCCGACAGGCAATTGGCCGCGCCGTAGACAACAAAAGCAAGTCAATCCGCATTCCCGCCCATATCTCCGAGTCCTTGCGAAAGCTCGATCGTGTTCGCAGCGAGCTGCGCCGTGAGCTGGGCCAGGATCCCAGTACCGACCTGCTCGCCGACCGTGCCGGGATGCCCGTGCGCAAAGTCCTCGCACTGATGAACACGACACAGGACCCGATCTCACTGGATCTCCCCGTGGGCGATGAGGAAAATACCCCCCTGGGCGCGTTGCTCACCGATAAGAACGCGCTGGATCCCCAGGACTATCTGCTCGTTTGTGAGGTGCGTGCCACCCTCGAAGACGTACTCAACGCTCTGGATGAGCGCGAGCGGATCGTGATGCGTCGCCGCTTTGGCTTCGATGGCGACGAGGGCTGTGTCCTCTCGCAGATCGGGGAGGAGCTCTGTATCAGCCGCGAACGTGTCCGTCAAATCGAGGCACAGGCACTGCGTAAGCTCAGGTTAGAAGCCCGCAAAGGCCGCCTTAAAGAGCTATTCCAGGCGTAAGCTTGACCGCAGATCTACACACCCATACTACCGCCTCCGATGGCACTCTGACTCCGACCGAGCTGGTGACGGCGGCGCACGCCCTTGGCATCTCCCTTCTGGCCATCACCGACCACGACACAACAGCCGGTGTCGCGGAGGCGCACGCAGTAGCCACGCAGCTTCAGATGAGCTTCTTGCCCGGCGTGGAACTCTCCGCAGAAGGTGCCCCGGGAAAATGCCATTTGCTTGGCCTAGGGATCAACCCTCGCCACGTGCGCCTCAATGAAACACTCTCCCAGCTCTCGGAGCACCGCCGAGAGCGCAATGAGAAGATGATCCTCCGCCTCAATGCCCTCGGAGTCGCAATCACCATGGACGACGTCCTGGCGGTAGCTCCCGACGGGGCAAATCTAGGACGTCCGCACTTTGCCGCCGCACTCGTCGCCTCAGGCACCGTCACCGACACACGGGAGGCTTTTACGCGATTCCTAGGCGATGATTCCGCCGCCTACATTACCAAAGAAACCCTCTCGCCCGCCGATGCCATTGCCCTGGTTCACGACGCTGGCGGGCTCTGTTTTCTGGCCCACCCCGGTCTCCTTCGGCTCGCCGCCCACGAGACCTATGAGACGCGTATCCGGGCACTCCAGGCACTGGGCCTTGATGGAATTGAGGCGTACTACTCCAGCTACAGCCCCGCCGATGAAGCGCGGTTTCTACGGCTCGCGGAGAAGCTTCGTCTGCTAGTGACCGGCGGCTCCGATTTTCACGGTGCCAATAAGCTGCAGGTTCCCCTGGGGATTGTTCGCGACGGTCAGCCCCTCAGTAGAAATCTTCTTCCGGCGCGCTTACTGGCACGGGCAGCGGTTTAGGCAGCCGCTTGCGCTCCTGCGCTGCTTGATCGTAGCGGGGCCGCAGAATCAGTGCCCGATCTAGCTCCAGCGCCGCTTTTGCAAAGAGCTGCTGCCGCGCGTAGGTCTTGCCAAGTAAGTAATGTAGCTCGGCGTTGTTGGGATCTAGATCCGTCGCTTCCCGAAGCACCCGCTGCGCTCCAGACAAATCTCCCCCGTGGAGAAGTGCAACTCCATGGGCTAACAGTAGATCCGGGTTCCTTGGGTCGTATTGTGCCGCTAGCCGAGTTAAGTGGGAGGCTTCGTCAATCCTTTTCGCCGCTCGCGGATTCTGTGCCAGAGTGAGTCCTAAAAAGCTCCGTGCGCGTGCGTCTGCCCGAGTGGGCTGATTAGGGTCACCTAAAGCCACGGCCCCTCGTAGCAGGACAATGGCACTGTCTACATCTCCGTCAAACTCCGAACAATAGCGCCCCGCCGAGAGCAACAGGCGGACGTCTGCTTCGCGAACTTGTTGGCTTGGGGAGGCTGGCTTGCCTAGGAGTGCTTGGGCAGCGCGTACCAGCTCGTCGGCCTTTTTGCGACAGTGCTCTACACGATCTTTTTCCTGTCCATGCATGGTGTAGGCACGTGCCAAAACACCGTAGAGAAGCGGGTTGTTGCCCTGCCCTGGTTCCTGAGTCGCCTTTTCCAGAAGTAGCACTGCGGTGTCTGGCTTTACCGCATCCAGTAAGCGCTTCGCCACGTAGAAAGCTCCCTCGCCATCGTCGTCGTGGAGTAGCACGGCCAGGTCCAGCAAGCGATCCGCCTGCTCCCCATCTCCGTCGGTTTGTGCACGCACTCCCTGGTTAAAGTAGCTCGCTGCCTCCTCACGCCGCTCCGCATCGCTCCAGAGCGCTGCGGTAAGAGGCACGGCATTGCAGCCCCACACACAGCCTCCCAGAACCAGCAACACGCCCCACACTCGGATTTGCACCATGTATCTGTCTACGAAACGCCGAGCGGGAACGTTCCCAAAACCCGTGTATTCCTCAGGGCTCATAATCGGGCTTGCCTTGCTCCGCGTGGCTCAGGGCTTTGTTCTCATCGTCGGCCTCTTTCTGATTGAAACCCGCCTCGGGCAGCAGCGTATTCAGCACTTGGCGTGCCTCAGTCAGTCGTCCTAGGTGCCGTAGCGCTTGCACACGGTAGAGTCGCGAGTAGAACTCGTCGGGGTCGCGTCTCAAGCTCCGCTCGGTAAGCTCCAGCAAGTCCGCCCAGCGCCTATCATTCCAGGCCCATGACTGCCGTCCCGAGTCGCGGTCTTTCTCAAAGCGCTCTTTCTCACCACCCGCCAGGGAGAGAATCTGGAGCGCCTCGGCGTAGTCTGGCAGAAGCGCGGTTCTGGGGCGGGCAATGGGGACGGTGAAATTCGCAATGCGTGTGTAGTACTTCTTCCCCACTTGTTCGTTAAAGTGAATCGGAATTTGGAGAGTCCGTGGCCTCCACTTGCCTACAAGCGGCTTGGCAAGCGTGAAGCAGGTACCGTGCATCATGTCGCCATTGACGGTCAGCCCGCGCTCCTTTCCATTGCTCATCTCCATATAGGGCTCCATCGCGCCTGCCGTTCCCGTGTACTTCGTTTTGAGGCTATCCGTGGGAATATCAAACGTGCTTTCCTCTTTATGTGGCTTATTCTCCCGTGCGCCATCCGTGAAGAGCACGAAGATATCGCCCTCAGAGTTCACTTGTACATCACGCAGGGCTATGGTGCGGGAGGCGAATTTTTTGACAGCGAGTGGCCTCGCAAAGCGCCTGCCAATCTCTGCGCCAAACGCATCCAGGTTGTAGATTTTTGCGCGGGGGAACGTTGGCTCAAAAAAACCTTCTGGTGTTTGGGAGTTCGCGTAGTACTCCAGGCGAACACGCGTCTTCCAGCCACCAAATCCGTGCATCTGGAGCTCAACTCGTGCCAGTCGCTGCTCTTGCAGGTCTACCAAGCTCTCTGAGCGCACCTCGCCGCGTAGGAGCCCTTCTTTCTGGATAGTGGTTTGCGTCAATCGCCGGAAGCGCCGTCCCTCTAGCACCACCTCGCCTTCGTCCACGACTCCCGGCTCACGGCGCAGCAGACGCATCCCCGCCTCCGTTGCGTCTCGTGCCTCTCTTTCTGCATCGGCAATCCACTTGATTGTGTTTGTATTGTGCTGCCAGGTTGCAATTTTCAGATGTGGGTAGTAGAGCCAGCGGCGATTCTTCTCAACAAGCTCTATCAGATGCTCCTGGCTACTGAGATAGTCGCTCCGAAGTTTTCCCGACGCATACCAGGTCTCTTTCACCGCCTTCTCTTTTCCGACAAACCAGGTCATGCGAGTATGGAGTCGCTCCGCCTTCAGCCCCTTTTGTGCTTCCTCTAATACTCTGGCAAGTGCTATGTGTGGCACAAGAACGAACGCGGCGAACGTCCCAGCGGCAGCCCCCCCTACCATCAGTGCCAGTATGCGGTGGGGTCGGTGCTTCGTGGCCAAGGCGGCGATACGTGTCTCAAGAGTCGTGCTGGGCATGGGCGCAATTCGAAGCGCGGGAAGTTTTGCCTGAAAAGCATGATCGTCGTCAAGATTCATAGAGATTCCTCCTCACAAAAATAGGCTTTGCCGTGAACACGGGCGCTCTGGCGAGCACGGTAGAGAAGCTGGGAGATCGCCGTTTCGGACTTTCCCAGCGCGAGTGCAATCTCGGCGAGGCTGAGCTGCTCGACATACTTGAGCAGGAGTGCCTCTTTCTGAAGGGGTGGAAGCTGGTCGAGAAGCTGGCGGAGTGCCTGGGTCTCCTCAGAGGACTCGGCGCTGGCGTGGGGGCTCCCGGAGGCGAGCAAGCTCGCCGAGAGTGGCAGGTCGTCGCGGCGGGTGCGGCAGTGGTCTGCCAGTTTATGCCGCGCGATCCCAAAGAGCCAGGCCCGTGCCGGGTCGTGTGACTCACCACAGGAAGCGGGAGCGGGGCACCGGTGGAGCGCCCGAAATGCCGCGCCAAAGACCTCCGCAGTGATATCCTCTGCGGCATCGCGTCCCACACGGGTGGCGACATAGGCCAGCACCACCCCCAAATACCGTATTCGCAGAAGCTCTGCCGTTATCTGCGGCTTACGAAAAAACATCACACTCCTCTCATCGGAGGAAGCAGCCGAAATCTAACGCGGTGAGAGTTTATGTTTTCCAGGCCCCAGCGTTCGGAAGGTCTTCTCGCCGGGAAGCGTGACCTCAGCGGTGACGTTTCCCGGCAGCTCGACTTCGAAAGCGAATCCGCCGCGCCGGGTGTCGAAGGCGAGTTTGAGCGGGCCACGGATAGTGGGGACGGTAAGCTTGGCCCAC
>NZ_JAYUPA010000963.1:0-2795 GCF_043760365.1 Armatimonas sp. | reverse complement strand
GTGTAGCTTGGGAAAATATCGGGGCGGTGTGCCAGCAGGCGCTTGACTTGGGAGTCGGACTTGGGGACAAACTCGACGATCACATGGCGGCCCGCCTGCGCGAGAAAGGCTAAAATGTGTGGCAGCGGTGTGTTATTGGCCAGAGCAAGATGATGTACCAGTGCCAGTGCCAGTACCACATCGGCGGGGCCACGATCCAGCAGGGACTCTCGCTCGGCCAAGGCCCAGCCACAGCGTGGGCTTGGATTCATCAGATCCAGGGTGAGTGGCAGTAAGTTGCGCTCATCGTGCTGAACAACATCGCGCCAGCCGAGCTCCACCGCGGCGGGGTCGAAGTCCCAGGCAACGGTAAACGCCCCGCGCTGGCTCGCGAGTCGGCTGAAGCGCCCCGTGTTGGCCCCCAGATCCCAGGCAAGCGCTGGGCTTGGTGTGATTGCATCTAGTAGCTCGCCCACGAGCAGCTCTTTCGCTAAAAGCGCCGCGTCGGTGTAGTTCGTTGCCTCGTAGTAGTTTCCCCAGACCGTCCCCCCTGGCTCCCAGCGTAGCGAGTCAATCGTGCTCTCCAGGCTGTCTAAGAGCCCGAGCAGACCATTTTTGGAGACGGTGACCGTCCGTGGCTTTGCTGCGTTGCCCTCGCCACCCGCCTGCTGTGCTTTTGCGTGCAAGTGAATATGCATTGCTAGTCCGGGCGAGAGGCGTGTGGAGCGGGGCAATAACCTGCTGGCCAGATCGAGTGGGATGCCGTCGAGGTAGGTGCGCAAGAGCCCGGCGAGCCGGATGTCGCAGCGGCTCATCAGGGCGAGAGGCGCGAGGAAGTGCTGACAGAACTGGCGGTATGCTGCCCAGGGCTCGCCCTCGTGGTAGGGCGTGAACGAGAGAGTGTCAAAAAGAAGGGGACGTGCGCCCCGAAAGGCGATATTAAACGCGCTGGCATCTTTGAGGGTTAGGTTGTGCGCCAGTGCACGACGCTGGAGGGCGAGTGTCGTTTTTGCCGCCGCCTTGAGCTGCCCGAAGCACCACTCGTAGGGGTGGGCGATAAAGGGCAGTCGCTCCGGCTGAAGCACACATCCCCCCTCCTCCGTTGGCCCCCGGTCAAGGTGCGCCACCAGCAGGCCGGCCTCTACAAGCGTATCGTAGAGCCCTGAGCTGACGAGTCGCTCCAGTCCTGCCTTCCCCGAGGGGGCCACATAGCGGTAGAGAGTCCCCGCCTCATTGTAGATAAAGCCATCGGGGTCACGGAATGAGGCGGGATGGGGACTCACTTGCTACGATGGGCTCGTGCGACTTGAAGAAATCGCTGAAACGTTGTTTTGAGTGCAAAGATTAATCCGAGAGCGCCTGCAAGAGTCATTTGGATAAGTTGGCTACCTGCTCCTGGATCAAGATACGCATAAGATGCTTTTGCACTGGAGTCAATGGCTGCTATAACAGCGAAAACAACGATAAAAACACGGTTCATTTTAAAATCTCCTGATTGGCTTGCATAACCATTTTTTTTGCGAGTGAGTTCCATATTTTCTGTGACTTAATTTTCTTTAACTTTTTAGTAGGTGATCTATCTCTTCAGATTTCCTTTTACTATGATCTCACTTCAATATGAAAGAATCCTTAAAACAAAAATTAATTATTTATGAAAATAAGAGTGAGTCGTAAGTAGTGCACTGGTAACTACACACCGCTCGCGCCGTCCGCAGATTTAGGGTAGTATACCCTCCAAGTATATGACCGAGAAAGAGGGCAACGCACTTTACGACCAAGGACGGGAAGTCGTCGTGGCTTACCTAGTCGAAGTCACCAATCGTCTCAAGGCTATCGAAGCACGACTCAACCTCAACTCACAGAATTCTTCAAAGCCGCCCTCCACCGATCAGAAGAAGACAAACAAGAATCGAAGCCTCAGGAAAAACTCAGGACGAAAACCGGGAGGACAGCCCGGACATAAAGGCAAAACTCTGGAAAAGGTAGACAACCCAGACGAGGTTATCCCGCATCGCCCGGAGATATGTCTGCATTGTCAGACAAAACTTGAGGGGGTAGAAGCAAATGGCTATTTTGCTCGTCAAGTCTTTGAGATACCAGAGCCTAAAATTATCGTCACTGAGCATCGTGCTTTCTGTGTTATTTGTCCCTGCTGTGCCAAAGAGGCAAAAGCGGACTTTCCCCAAGGGGTAGGGCAAGCCGTACAGTATGGCCCCCGAATTCTAGGGTTTGCGACGTATCTGAGTGCAGATCATCTGGTTCCCTATGCCAGAGTGGCCAAGATCCTTGAAGACTTCACAGGGGTTACCTTCAGCCAAGGCACTCTCAACACCGCTCTTGAGACTGCTTTTGTTGGCCTGGAAAACTTTGAGCAGCGCGTGATTCTCGCTCTTGGTCGTGTGGGAATCCTCCATGTGGACGAGACGGGTGGCTGGATCAACAAAGTACGCTACTGGTTCCACGTGAGATGTACCAAGACCCTGACCTACCTGTTCTGCCACCAAAATCGTGGCAAAGAAGCCACCGATGACTTGCTGACTTACACGGGGCGGCTCGTCTCAGATTTTTTTGCCAGCTACAAAGATCTGGATTGTTTGCATCAGTTTTGCATGGCGCATATCTGCCGCGAGCTGGTGGGGGTCTTTGAGAAGACAGGTCAGGCTTGGGCCAAAGATTTGAAGGAGCATCTTGAGTGGTGCAATAAGGCTTGCCATGCTGCCAGAGAACGGGGATCTGCGAAGGTCTGGAACGCACGGATTCTCGCCTTTGAGTATGATGAGTTTGTCAAAGCAGGCATTCGCGCCAACCCGCTTGCC
>NZ_JAYUPA010000962.1:0-7904 GCF_043760365.1 Armatimonas sp. | reverse complement strand
CGCTCGCTGCGATCTCTGAGGACGCGCCGCGCCGCGCTCTGGATGTGGGATGTGGCGACGGGCGCTTTCTGGCACAGCTCGCTGCGCAGGGCTGGACTGTGGAGGGACTGGAGACCGACTCCGTGGCCGCCGAGCTCGCCCGCAAGCGCACCGGTGGCACGATCCATGAAGCGCCTTTAGAGGAGGTCACCCTCCCGAGAAAGGCCTTTGGGCTCGTCTCGATTCTCCATGTCCTAGAGCATGTCCCCGACCCGCGTGAGACATTAACTGCCGCTTGGAACGCCCTTGCGCCCGGCGGAGCGCTTCTGATCGCCGTGCCCAATGTTAACTGCCTGGAGGCGAGGCTCTTTCGCTCCTGCTGGTACCCGCTGGACCTGCCGCGCCACTACTGGGGCTTCGCGCCGCGCACGCTCACGCGCCTTGCCGAGGAGTGTGGTTTCGCCGTGCAGCGCATCCGCCACTTCCCGTTTCTCTTTGGCCCTCAGAGCATCCGTTATAGTTTTAAAGCGATCTCTGGTAAGCCCATCGGAGAAGAAGAGGGCAGCGCCGGGCCACGCCGTGAGGGCGGAAAGCTCCGTACACAAGCCTTTCTCAGCCTCCTCACCGCCTCGGAGCGTCTCGGCCACGAGATGCCCGGTGAGGTTATGGAGCTACTGGCGGTTAGGCAATGATCGGAATTGTCTATCTTCTCGTATTGGTGGCATTGGCGTTTGGGATTGGGGCGTTTTTCCTGCGCCGCCTGCTCAGTGGAAGCCTGTTGGAGCGTGTGGTCTTTGCTATTTCCTTGGGGCTGGGCGTGGTGTCCTACACGATTCTGGCACTGGGGCTTCTCAAGCTTGCGAAAACCGTACCTCTGACGATCGGCGTTTTTGTGGTGGGGCTACCCCTGGCGATTCTGGGCTACCGAAGCTTGCCCAAGCGTGAGAAAACTAAGGAGAGCTCCGCGGGGGCTCTGGGAATCGCTGTCGCACTGGTCATGGGACTCTGCGCTCTGGTGACACTGGTGGGGGCCTTGAACCCGCCTGGAGAACTGGAGTGGGACTCGCTCTCCTATCACTTAGCCGCCCCAAAGCGCTACCTGCAAGAAGGACGAATCTACTACATCCCCGACGATCACCATAGCAACTTCCCTTTCACGCTCAATATGCTCTACCTTTGGATGCTCTCGCTGGGCTCGGTGAGTGGGGCAAAGCTCTGCCACTGGCTCTGTGGGGTACTACTCACGCTGGCTGTCTACACGTGCGGCACACGTCACTTCAGCAAGGCCGTTGGGCAAGTCGCTGCGGTGATGGTCGCTACTACCCCCATACTACTCTGGGAGTCCACGACGGCGTATATTGACTTGGCTCTGGCCCTCTTTTCATTTCTGAGCTTCTACGCGGTGCTCAATGCCCACAAAGAGCCGCGCTGGCTGGTGATCTCCGCGGTGCTGATGGGGCTTGCACTTGGGACAAAATCAACCGCGCTCGCGTTCTGGGCAATGGGCGCACTCGGGCTTCTGGCGATGCGTCTGCCCTTCCGCCTCGTCGTGGCCTGGGCTGGGATCGCACTTGTGGTGGGGTTGCCCTGGTACCTGAAGACATTTCTCTACACCGGTGACCCGGTCTATCCCTTTGGCTGGAAGCTCTTCCATGGGCACTACTGGAACGACGCGGCAGCGCTGGGCTACGCGAAAGACCAGGCAGCGTTCGGGTTGGGGAAAGACCCCCTCCACTTGCTGCTGGCCCCCTGGAACGTAACTATGGAGGCGGGGCTGATCTCGCAAGAGCGCAAGTATATCTTTACCGAGTACTGGATTTTCGGAATCTCTCCCGTCTATCTGGGACTGGGGATGGCCCTGCCCCTGCTCATACGCCGCTGGGATAAAACAGCAGTGGCTTGTTTGCTCTGGGGGCTGGGCATCTCGGCGACCTGGTTTTTCATGATGCAGCAGACCCGTTATTTGATTCCCGCACTTCCTGCCTTTGCACTGGCCTGTGCCTGGGGACTCGCGCAGGCGGGGAAGCTGGCACAGCGAGCGGGCGGGGTGCTCATCGCCCTTGCGGCGCTCTGGGGAACCTATCTGGCGCTAACCGAGCTGCTCCCCCCTGCTCCGCGCCAGGCGCTGGAGGTTGCCGAGACTTGGATCAACCAGAACACCCCCAAAGATGCCAAAGTGGCGCTCTTCGACGAAACCCGGGGGTTTTACCTTGACCGGCCCTATGTTTGGGCGCAACCCAATCACGCGCCCGGTTTGTTGCCCTACGACTCCTATGCCGATGTGGATGCATTTCTCGCCGACTTCAAGCGCCGGGGCTATACCTATCTTTTGCAGAACACGCTCATTACCCGGCTCGTCAAAAACGAAGACCCGGCCTGGACCAAGTGGCGTGCTCTTCTCGCGCAGGCAGTGGAACAGGGCAAGCTGGAGACCGTGGCGACATTCGGGCAGGAAAATCCGATTATTATCTACCGCGTTCCCTAATCTCCCTCCGCGACATGAAAAATCGCTCCGCGAATCGGGTTTCCCCAATCGCGGAGCGATTTTGTATCGGAGTTATTTCGCGCTCAGAACCTCATCGTGCTTCTTGGCGATCTCATCAAGAGCGGCTTTAGCGGTCTTCGCGCCAGAGGCGGCGGCAAAGTACTCATCTTGGCAGGCTTGGAGAAGCTGTGTGTACTTGGGGGAGTTATCGAAGTCCTTTAGGAACGGCACGGACTTGGCGAAGGTCTCGTTGTAGGGATTCGCCTTTTTGAACTCGTCGGTGGCGGAGACTTTCTTATTCGCTGTCAGGCCACCCAGTGCCACCCACTTCTTCTGAGTTTCCTCTTTGGAGAACCAAACCATGAACTTCTTGGCATCGTCGGTGTTCTTCGAGTAGCTGGAGAGCGAGAGCCCCTGACCCCCGAGGGAGACAAACTGGCCCGCCGGCCCCTTGGGAACCACGAAGTAGCCTGTCTGATCCGCAAACTTGTTCTTTTTCTTGTCCACGAGAGCGGGCATGAAGGCGAACCAGTTCTCCGTCATGGCGACCGTGCCCTCCTGGAAGGCGGTGTTGCACTCGTTGAAGTAGAAGGTCTCGGCACCAGGGGGACAGAACTTCTTCAAGCCAATATAGAACTCTAGCGCCTTAACTGCCTCGGGGCCATTGATGGCCCCGGTTGCCTTGCCATCCTTGGTGTAGGCACCACCGAAGCTCCAGAGGACAGGATCAAAGCCCATCGTGACACCGTCTACTCCCTTAGAGTAGAAGAGGGCGCAGCCGAACTTACCGTCCTTGGTGAAGAACTCCGCCACTTGCTGGAACTCATCCCAGGTGGTGGGGACGCCCAGATCCCGCTTGTACTTGGTCTTAAAGGCGTCTTTGTTTTTCTGATCCTCAAAGAGATCCTTGCGGTAGGCGAAGCCGATGGCGTCGGCCATGCAGGGGATGGCGTAGAGCTTACTCTCGTACTCGCCGTAGTTCTTGATCGCAGCCTCTTCGTTATCGGCCTTGGGGAAGTTTGCAGCATCTGCCGTCCACTCCGTCAGGTCAACATAGTGTCCTCCCGTAGCCGCGTTTCCCAGCCACTGGGAGTCGCCGACGACCATGTCAAACTCCGCAGACTTGCCCGTCCAGGCAGCATTAATCTTCGTTTCAAAGTCTGCCCAGGGAATCTTGCTCACCGTGACGGCGATCCCAGTCTCTTTTGTAAAGTCCTCGGTGAGCTTCTGAAGATTGTCGGCAGGGTCCCAGTCGGCCCAGGCAATCACCAGCTTCTTGCCTCCGCCTCCACCGCCTGTGGCCACTGCGGGAGCATCGCCGCCGGTCTTCTCACCGCCGCCACTGGGGCAGCCGGTGAGGGTCACTAAGGGAAGTGTCGCAAAAAGTGCGGCCAATACGCCGCGTCGTGTCATTCGCATCATTGTCCTCCAAAAAAATTATACCCACCTAGCGCACAGCGCCGGGTGGGTGTTAGGTTATCCCGCCGTTACCTTGCGGGTCTTGGCATCAAAGTTCATGGATTTACCCCTGCGCTGGCTCATCTCCGCCAGAGAGATGATCACCTGCGCCTTGACGGCCAGATCAATATTACAGTTACAGTGCATCGGGTCGTTCTTGCGAATCGCCTCCAGCCAGTTGCGCTCGTGGGCACCGACATCTTCCGTCGGATGGAACCTGGCAAGCTCAGGGGCACTGGTATCCACGATAAAGCCCTCGACTTCATCGGAGAAGGGGCGCTCAGGCTTCACTTCCACCTTGGTGCTGCCAAAGTAGACTGTCGCCTTTTCGCCACGGAAGAGATCCGGGAGTCCCTGCTCATTGACTGTCGAGCCGATAAAGAGCATAGACCAGCCCGAGGGGAACTCAGCCATCACCTGCACGGTATCGGCGACCTCACGGTCTTTATTTTGGACACCATGCGTGCCGATGGACATCACGCGCGTCGGGAACTCCGGGTTACCTGAGGCGATCAAGAACGGATGGAGCCGGTGGGGCATGAGATCCCCTAGGATGCCTGCGGAGTAGTCTGTGTACTTGCGGTAGCGGCGGAAGCGCGCTCCCGCATCATTGCGCGCTGTCTCTGCTCCATTTCCTGCGCCCTTGGGCGAGACAAACGGACGCGAAGGCGCGGAGCCCAGCCAGAGGTCCCAGTCGAAGTTGGTGGCGTTGATACTATCAGGGATCTGGTAGTTCCACTCGCCGTTGCGGTTGCAGCGGCAGTAAGAACCCTGGCCCATGACCAGCTTGCCTAGCGCACCATCTTTGATTGCCTTTGCCGCCGCGTGCCAGCGCACATCGGTACAGCCCTGCGAGCCGATCTGAATCACGCTCTTGGTGGACTTAGCGACATCATAGACTTGCCAGGCTTCTTCGATATAGCGTACCAGAGGCTTCTCACAGTAGACATGCTTGCCCGCCTGCATGGCATGTACGGAGATCTGTCCGTGCCAGTGCTCGGGCGTGGCGATAATCACCGCGTCAATGTCTTTGCGCTCCAGCACCTTTCGGTAGTCGTTGGTGCCCATCACATTGGCCTGTTTGGTCTTAGCAATCGCGACTGTCTCATCCACAAACGGCTGGTAGACATCACAAATTGCGACAACCGCTGTGTTTCTCTGCTCGGCCTCTTTGATAAAGCTGTTCAGGTGGAGCTTGCCCTGACCAATGCCCGCACCGCCGACGCCGATACTGGCGATGGTAATGCGGTCGTTGGCCCCCTTGGCACTGGGGGGAGCCATCACGGTTCCCATGGGGAAGATTCCGCCCTTCATGTTGGCGGCATCCACCACAGGAACGGTGATCTTAATCTTGCCGACGATCTTCGTCGCGGGAGCTGCCGTCGGTTTAGGTTGCGGCTTGGCGGCTTGCGGATTCGCCTCCGCCGTGGCCGTTTCTGCACCTGTGCCTAGCACGAAGGCTCCCGCGACAGTGGTGGCCGCCTTGAAAAAATCACGCCGAGCGAGGGGCGATGGCGATGGTTCGTTGTCTTTTTTACTCATAGTTTTTTTAGTCTTGATGGTTCCCTAGAGAAGGAACATTTCCTTGGTGAAGTTTATCTTGGTGCCAGTCTTAATGGCCTCGTTGGCCTTGAGGGCGACGACAGTGGCGGCAAAGCCGATCTCCGCCGATGAGTCTCCCGCGACAGGATCGGGGGCGCTGTAAACCTCACCCTCTTTGTGAACGGGAACGGAGGGGCGAGATTTCTCTTTGCCCACTCGGATGCCTTGGAGAAACGTGTCGCAGGCGTAAAAGAGCGGAGTGGCGTTGGGCTTGGGTTTCACAAAGTCTTCCGGCTTTAATCCCTGCGCGAGAAGCTTTGAGGCGTTGGCCACCAGCATGATCCCCTGTTCGTCGCCGACCTGCTCCTTACGGGCATAGACTTCCCAGCCCAGTGCGATGGCATCGGCTTCCTTGAACATCCAGGCACGTGCACCGCGCAGAACCACGGCAGACTGATCGCCCTGGAGCATTTCGAAGGTGCCACCAAACGAGTTTCCTAGAGTGGCATCGTAGGTCAGGCGAATGCCCTCGGGGTACTCAACTAGGCAGGTGATCGTGCGGGCGATTCCCTCGCCCGTGCCAAATCCTGTCACGGAGAGTGGCAAGGCCCGGAGGTACCAGCTCATCACATCAATCTGGTGAATGCCGATCTCGCCAATCAGGCCCGGGGAGAGGCTGGGATCGTGGCGCCAGTTGAGTGCTGTCTCACGCTCCGGGCTGGGGGCAGTGCGCTTCCAGCTTGATTTTTGGTTCCACTGAGCGGTGCAGCGGGAGATATTGCCCACGGCTCCAATCTCAACAAAGTGCTTAACGTGGTGGTGCTGTCCGTTGGTTCTGTTCTGGAGGCCCGCCTGGAATATTGTCTTTGCGTCTCGTCCTGCGATTGCGATGACTCTTGCCTCCTCGATGGTGTGTGCGAGAGGTGCTTCGCAGTAGACATGCTTTCCCGCCGCGAGTGCGTCTAAAACGATCTGCTTGTGGAGGTGTGTTGGTGTTGCGACAAAGACGCCCTGCACTGCGGGATCGTCTAGCACTTTCTTGTAGTCGGTGACGAAGGCGGCCTTGGGTGCGTTCTCCAAGGCGCGTTTCTGGAATCCCACGGACTCATAGCTGTCGCAGACATACTTCACGACCGCGCCTTTAACGTACGAGAGGGAGGTTAACATCTCTCGTCCCCGCTCGTTGGCTCCGATCACGGCAACCGTGACGGGGCTGGGAGGGGGGTCTTCCGGGAGTGCCTTCACCGGAGGGGCGGGCTTCGATGAGGTCTTTGGGGGAGTCTTTGACTGTGCGGCAGTTTTGGGCTGTGCGGCGACGGGCTTGGTCTTGGTTGCCTGTGGCTCCGGATCAAGTGTCAGCTCCTCCGCACGGGCCAGGGTCTCTTTGCCCAGGAGCAGGCCCAGAGCCAGAGCGGAGCTTCGCCCCAGTAGATCGCGTCGTGTTACATCACTCATAGTAGGCTTAGTGTGCTTTCTTCCCGTAGGTTAGTAATTTTTTTGCCGTTACAAACGGCTTTATTTTGTCTTTAAGATAGCCGGAGTCGCGCCTAGTTTCGGGAGTTTCGCACTTCCCTTGGCTTCTTTAAGCGACCAGAGGATGCCACCGAGCACGTGCTCCTGGTACCAGGGCTTCTGCCAGACATCTACTCTATGGCCCATTGATGTGTAAAAAACGCGGCCCTTGCCGTAGTCTTTGCACCAAGAGAGGGCGTGGTAGCCGGGCGCTTTGCTATTGGGGTGCTTGTCCATCCCGATTAGCGCATGGGTTTTTGCCCAGTCGTAGCTCTTGAAGAGATAGATCTCATCGAATACTTTAAACGGCTGCTTGTTGAAGGGCTTGGTGGCAGCGTGGTTGTCGTCCTCAATAATGCCTTCGACTTCCACTTGAGCGCCGTGGGTCTGGAACTCCCCACCGATCATCTCGATGTAGCCAGGGAAGTTATGGAGCGTGTCCGTGGCAGCGTGGGCACCGCAGAAGCCCTTACCACTCTTGACCCAAGCGAGAAATCCCTCGGGATCAGGCAGGGGCAGATCGCCCGTGGTTGAGGCAAAGAAGACCCCATCGTAGTTCTTCAGGCCCGCCACACTCATCTTCTCTGCCATCTCGGCATCCGTGCGGACGTAGTCCACATCGAACTTGCCACTCCTAGCGCCGAGCTCCGCGAGGATCTTCTCGGCGACGGGAATCGAGTCGCCGTGGCGGAAGCCCTTGGTGACCGTGACCACGAGAAGCTTCTTCTTGGCGCGGTGCGCCGTGGTCGGGGCTGCGAGGAGCGTGGCGCCGAGAGTAAGAGCGGTGAGAGCAGAGAGAATAAATAAGCGTCGGTGCAAGTGGGGCATGGTAGTCCTTTCGGTACTGGTTAAAAGACGCGGCAGTGTGCGCCAGTGTTTAGTATAGCGCAAAAAAGGCGCGTCGGGAACCCTCCCGGCGCACCTTTGA
>NZ_JAYUPA010000961.1:0-2807 GCF_043760365.1 Armatimonas sp. | reverse complement strand
TTGCGACAGGAAGATATTTTTGTGACTGTCAGGAACAAGTGTCGTATGGATACCAAAACTCTAGCCCAGTATCAGCAGGCTATCGCCGCTAGGAAGTTGAGCACCCTTTGCATCAAAAGTCCCGATGCCTCCGCGTCGTACGACGGCAGTGAGCTGTCGGCAAAAATATGCTGCTTGCCGGGATAAAGGAACAACTCCGCTTCCTCGGCTTCTTCGACAAGCCCCCGAGCAGCGTCGATGTCGCCTTCAGCAACAAAAAACGGGTCGGCATCCATGCCATGCACCTGAACCGGCACCCCCTTCGGCCAAGTCTGTCCAAACTCCGAGACCGGGATACAAGAGTAGAAGAGAAGCGCTCCGCGCGCACCGGGTCGGGTTTGGGCGAGCTTCTGGGCCGAGACCACACCCAGAGAGAATCCGGCGTAGACGAGCTCCTCGGGGAGTTCTCCCACTGCTCGCTCCCCGCGCACCATTACTTCATCAAAACCAAGTTCCTTGACGAATCCCATGCCTTTTTCAATGGTGTCGAATGTGCGGCCATCGAAGAGATCGGGCGTGTGGACGATGTGCCCAGCGTGGCGTAGCGTATCAGCAAACGCTGCAACCCCAAGAGTTAGCCCTTGTGCGTGGTGGAACAACAAAATCTCTGCCATTTTCAAAACTCCTTTTTGCAACTTCTACAATCGAGAGCAGTATGGCACAAAAGGGTGAGGGCTACAAGTGCCTTGGGCTTACCGACTAAAACGCTGCTGGTACATCGCCTCGTGCATGCCGGAGATGCCGTTGAAGGGGCTCCAGACGTTGTAGATCGCGGGATCGTCGTAGCGGTAGGCGAAGACGATGCCGGGGTTGGGAAGGAGCTTGCTTGCTTTTTCTCCACGCAGCACCCAGAGCCGGGAGTCGCGGAACGTGGGTGGGTTGGGGCGCTCGGCGGGGAGCTGTAGGAGGGCTTCAAACGCGGCACGGAGCTTGGGGCGCAGGGCGCTGTAGGCCAAGCCCGCCTCGCTTATCGCCGCGTCACGTTGTCCTGCTGTGAGCTGGCTGAGCAGGCTCCAGTGGGGGCGGGCTTGCTCAGCGCGGACGATGGGCCACTCGTTTAGATTGTAGCGTGCGATCAGGGACTGGGCGACGCGGGCGGAGTCCAGGGCGGCGACGGGAAGTGATCCCATCTCGGCGAGCTCATGGATAGAGAGGCTCCCGTTTTTGCGTTTCCCTTCGGCCCAGCGCTCGCGGAGGCGCTGGGGAATCTCCAGAGGGCGTGCGGCGTAGTAGTCGGGCGTGCGGAATGTCAGCCAGCCCTCGCTCTTGCCCCAGTGAAGCCGCAGGGAGTCGCCCACGGTGCAGAGTGCGGCAAAGATGCTTTTCTTCTCCACGGCGACCGGGGCGCTCAGGCGCAGGAACTGGTCGCCGATAATGTCCTGCCCCGTGGCCTTGTGCAAAGCCTCCAACGCATCGGCAGCAATGATCCTGGGGCCTTCCTCAAAGCTATCGAACTCCGGGAAGCTATGGCGCTTGAGCATGCAGCTTGCGGCAATATTCAGCGAGACGAGTTTTTGCAGCGCGGGATCTTGGGCAAGGGCTTTGTTGCGGGCCGCGTTGTCTATCACGGCATTGGTGGGGGTGGGAGCAAAGGCAAGGGGTAGGCCAATGCCTCCTGCATTGCTCTGGAAGTAACCTCGGAGTGTCCACGCGTCCTGTTTCTTTTCGAGCTGAAGCGTGCCTTTAAGCGAAGTCATCGGCTCACGCAGGCTGGATTTACCGGTAATTGGGTCTTGAAAGGCGGCATCGGCCTGTCGCTTGAGCTCG
Source organism: Armatimonas sp. (assembly GCF_043760365.1). Taxonomy (GTDB): domain Bacteria; phylum Armatimonadota; class Armatimonadia; order Armatimonadales; family Armatimonadaceae; genus Armatimonas. Next base: position 1,001 of record NZ_JAYUPA010000961.1, on the reverse strand, counting down.
GGGGAGAGCATCCCATCTGGCATGAGATCCCACTCGTAGACTTCGCCGCTACGGATCTTGCCCAGCGCATCAGGGGAGAGCTGCTGAAAGCGTGTCAGCAGAGTATCCGCACCCTGATCGAGCCAGCCGAGCTTGAGCCACTCGTCGAAGGTGGTGGGGTCTTTGCTGATTTTCTCCTGAAGCTGCTCGCGTCTGGCCTTGCGCTGCTCCGGCGAAAGCTCCGAGAGCCGCTGTAGGTTTTTGATCCCTTCCTCGATCTTGGTGAGCATGGCATCGCGGTCTTTTTGCCGCAGGCTCTCCTCTAAAAGCTGTCGGCTGAGAGACTGGGTAATTTCATAGGAAAACTGCGGCTCCTGGCCGGTGCGTCGCCACTCAAAGCCAAAGTGCTTGGCAAGCTGACGCATGATTTCGCGTAGAGGCCGCGCCGTGCAGTAGAGCGTCACCTCATCGTCGGCGACCCGTGGGTTGGCCGTGAACGCAATCCCCGTCTCTTTAGTGAGCTGCTCACAGAGCTGCGAGAATGGCTGTGCTTTTACCGCCAGTGTCATCGTCCGCACCAGCCGTGCATCCACAATCGCCTGCTCTTTTTGCGCCGCCTCCAGCGCTGTGATTACTCCCTTGTCGGTTGCTGCAATAGACGGAAGCGCAACCGTGATAAAGCTGTCGCCGCCTGCCACCGAGCGCCGCAGAGCTTCCTCGCGCTGCCTCAGCTCGGTGTCTGGAAGAGTGGGATTGAGGTAGAGAAGCTCGTCCTGTCCGCCGATTGAAATCGGCGTCTCCAGCGGGGGCAAAGTCCGTGCCGGACTATCGAAATAAACGGGGGAGCCCGTGGCGGGCTTGGTTTCCTTTGGCGTCACGGCGTTTACGCCGTGACGCCGTTGCGAAAGTGCAGGAAGAGCTGAAGTATTTTTGAGATTTGGACGGAGCTCTGCAACTTTTGTGGGTTGCTTTACGGCAGTAGGACGAGCAAAATAAAGAACTATGCCCACTCCACTGGCAAG
>NZ_JAYUPA010000960.1:0-2807 GCF_043760365.1 Armatimonas sp. | reverse complement strand
GAGGCGGCCATTGCGGCGTTTCAAACTGCGATTCGGTGATGGGTTTAGATTCGCTGATGCGCAAGACATAGATCGGCTTGCCCAGAATGCGCTGATCGTCTTGCACTTGCTCCAGGAGCGCCGCTGCCTCGTTTGCCTTGAGCCAGATGTCTGATTCGGCTTCATGGCCACCGTCGCCGATATGGGCCAGGGTGAGTGTAATCAGTCTATCGGGCGTTTTTAGTGCCAAGACGGCGAGCTGTGCCCGCGCCGCTGGCACGTCGAAAGTGTAGTCGTCGGGGAGGCTAACCGAGCTCTTCACAGCGCTTTTTGATGGCTTGCTGCGTGGACTCAAGGTTGTTTTGCATCGTCTTGAGAATAATCGCGTTGATCAGTGCCCCCACGAGCGGAATCTCAAGCCGGTAGATCAGCACCGAGTCGAACTTTGTCAGACCGGGTTCAATCTCCGTGAAAGTCCAGGAACCGTGGAACTCGTCGAAGTCGCCGCTCACTTGCTTGAAGGTGCAGGTACCTCGTTCGGTGTCCCAGACATCTTCCTCGGCCCAGGTGATGCGCTTTTTGAGCTTGGGGACAATCGCAACCCACTCACTTGTCACCGTCTTGGTATCATCGGAGCGGGTCAGAGTCGTGATGGACTGGACATCGTCCATAAACTCTGGGAATGCCTCATTGTCGCGGGCAATGGCAATCGCGACGGCACGATTTGTTTTGATTAGAATATGGCTTTCAATGCGTGGCATAGAGGGATTGTAACACACTTTGCCGAATCAAAAAGCATGCAAGTATCACTTTGTGGGGCGGGGCTTGGTGCGGGGAAGCTGAGCCTGCTGGAGTTTACGGAGCTGGCAGCACGCTCAGGCTACTCGGGAGTTGATTTTGGCATCAGCAGCGCCCAGCGGCTCGCCGACGAGCTCGGAGGAACCACGGCGCTGAGTGAGAAATTTCTCACACTCGGAGTGGCTCCGGCGACCTTCGGGCTGGAAGTGGAGTGGCGGCGCGACGACGCGGCGTTTGCGGCGGGGATGGCGACTCTGGCGGAGAAGGCCGCGATTGCCCAGCAGCTTGGCTGTACGCGCTGCTGCACCTGGATGCCCAGCGCCACCAGCGACGATTCCGGCGAGTGGCGAGAGCGCACCGTGGCGCGTTTTCGGGAGATCGGCAAAGTCTTTGCGGACTACGGCGTGCGCTTCGGGCTGGAGTGGGTCGGGCCGCATCACCTGAGAGCGGGGGGCGAGAACCAGATGGGACCCCATCCAACCGTCTGGACACTGCCACAGACACTGGAGCTGATCGCCGAGACGGGCCAGAGCAACATTGGGCTACTGGTAGACTCCTACCACTGCTACACCACGGGCATCACCGAGGATGCGCTTGCCGCGCTCACCGACAGCCAGATTGTTCATGTGCACATCAACGACGCCCCGCGTGGGGTGGGGCCTTCCGGGGCAAAAGACAGCCAGCGCGTGGTTCCTGGCAGGGGTGAGATCAACCTGGCAAGCTTTTTGCGTGGTCTGCGACGGGCTGGGTACGGCGGCTACATTGCCTGTGAGATTCTGGCTCCCGCTCCTGTGGCGGACACCCCCGAAGAGGCCGCGACGCTGATTCGTAGCGCTCTGCGGGGGCTCGGAATTTAGTGGCTGAGCCGAGACTCGCGCTGGCAGGCTGTGGAACGGTGGGGGCGGTGCACGCCGCGCGGCTGGTCGCGGAGGGCGCTCAGATCGTTGCCATCTGTGATCCCGATGCCGAGGCACTCTCGCGCATGGCCCGGGCGCTGCCCCAGCGCCCGCTACTTTTCCGTTCCGAGCAGGACCTGCTGGCGTCGGGAGAGGTGGATGCGATCGTCTTGTGCACCCCGCATGCCCGCCACGCCGACCAGATCGCGGCGGCACTGGAGGCGGGAGTGCATGTGCTGTGCGAGAAGCCTTTTGTCACCCATTACGAGACCGGGGTGGGGCTGGTAAAACAAGCACGTGAGAGGAACCTGGCGCTTTTTGTCTCCTACACCCGGCGGGCACGGGGCCACGCTCGGTTCTTACAGGCGGCGGCGGGGCGGATCGGACCGGTGCAGTTTGTCTCTATTTTACGTGGCCAGCCCTGGCTCCAGACACACGGGCGTACCTGGCGGATGCAGGAAACCGAGGGGGGGGGCTTCCTGCGTGATGCGGGCGCTTCGATGCTAGACCTGTGTTTGCATCTAATACCCCTGCCCGTGAGCGAGGCCAGTGTGGAACTCTACCGTGCGGGAACGGCGGAGGTAGATGTCTGTGCATCGGTGCGGTTGCGGTTTAGAGGCGAGGCTCGGGTTGAGCTGACTCTGCTGGGAGATGCCGTCGAGACTCTGGAGCGTATCCAAATCTTCGGGGAGCGGGGAACCGCGGGCTGGTGCCACCGCGAGGGGGTGCCTGCCGAGCTCTATCTGAAAGAGCTGGGGGGCGCTCTGGAGAGCCCTGACCCGGCGACCTACCGCATCCCTACGCCCGATATTGCTTTCTTGACGGCGCTGCGCTCCGGGCGTCGTTTCGATGCCGAGACCGCCGCAGACCTCTACGATGCTGCCACAGCGCTGCCCACTATTGCTCTGGTGGAGCGTCTCTACCGCGAGGCAAACTGGCGGTAAACCTCTCCTCCCCAACCCTCCTCTCCCGGGCGCTCCTTCGTCGCTGGGAAAGGAGGGGGATAGGGGGCAGGGGGAGAGGTTATTTGGGTTGGGGAGAGGTCAAAGACCCATGATATAATTCTTGCCGTAGCCGGAGTGATGAAATGGTAGACATGCGCGCCTCAAAAGCGTGTGGGGCAACCCGTGCGAG
>NZ_JAYUPA010000959.1:0-7942 GCF_043760365.1 Armatimonas sp. | reverse complement strand
AGATAATCGCAAACGTGCGCCGCCGCGTAATTTGATGCTCTAAGTCAGTCATAGCCAAGTGTCAGGATACCATGATCTCCTTGAGGGCCTCATCGGCGGTATCATAGTAGGCATGATTCGTAGGTTTGTAGGGGTGCTGGCACTGGGGGGCTTAAGTGTCATGGCGCTGGCAGCACAAAAGACAGTTTCTTATCAGCGCGATGTGCTGCCGATTCTAAAAAAGAACTGCTCATCGTGCCATAGCAATGGAGCCAAGCAGGGAGACTTCTCACTCGACAGCCGCGAGGCGATTCTGACGGGCGGCAAAACCCATCCCGTGGTGCGGCCCGGCAAGGGGGCGCAGAGCTATCTGATCGAGCTGGTGAGCAAAGGCGCGATGCCGCCGCAGGGGGCGCGTCTCAAGGCGAGCGAGGTGGAGACTCTGCGGCGCTGGATTGATGCGGGCCTGCCCTTTGACGGCGCGGCCCAGAGCGAGGATGCGGCATGGACACCACCGATGGCACTGCGGGAAGTGGCTGTGCCCGCAGGCGAGGGCAATGCGATTGACCGGCTGCTCGGAAAAGTGGTGCTCAGAACCTTGGTCAGTGACCGGGTGTTTGTGCGGCGGGCGTATCTGGATTTAATCGGGCTACTGCCCTCCCCTGCCCAGCTCAATGCCTTTGTGTGGGACACACGCACGGATAAGCGTGAGCGGCTGGTGACGAGCCTCTTGGCCGACGCGAAGAACTACACGGAGCACTGGCTGACATTCTGGAACGACGCGCTTCGTAATGACTATGTCGGGACGGGCTATATTGATGGTGGCCGAAGCCAGATCACGAACTGGCTCTACGCCGCACTGGAGAGCAACAAGCCCTACGACCAGTTTGCACGCGAGCTAATCGCCCCACCAAGTGCCGAGTCCGAGGGTTTTATCAAAGGAATTGTCTGGCGCGGTGTCGTGAATGCCAGTCAGCGGCCACCGCTCCAAGCGGCGCAGAATATCGGACAGGTGTTTCTGGGGGTAAATTTAAAGTGCGCCTCGTGCCACGATAGCTTCACCAGCAACTGGAAACTGCGCGATGCCTACGGCCTGGCCGCCGCATTCTCGGACACGCCGCTGGAGCTGGTGCGCTGCGACAAGCCGACGGGGACAATGGCGAGCGCAAAGTTTCTCTGGCCGGAGCTGGGCGTGGTGGACGGCAGTGCGCCACTGGCAACGCGGCGGACGCAAGTGGCGGCTGCGATGACCTCGCCTGCTAACGGGCGTTTTGCCCGCGTGATCGTCAATCGGCTCTGGACCAAGCTCATGGGGCGTGGGCTGATCGAGCCCAACGATGAGCTGGATCACAAGCCCTGGAATCCGGCACTGCTAGACTGGCTGGCTAGTGACTTTGTCGCGCACGGCTACGATCTGAAGTACACACTGGCGCAGATCGCCACCAGCCGCGCGTACCAGTTGCCGTCGCAGAGGCTTTCTAAAGAACGGGCAAGCGGCTATGTATTCACCGGCCCCACCGTCAAGCGCCTCTCCGCCGAGCAGCTCACCGATGCGATCTCCATGCTCACGGAAAGCTGGCCGACGCCGGTGGAGACGCTTCGCATTAATAAAGGCGCGGTGAGCGTTCCCAAGCGCACCGGGAAAGTGCTCTTTGACAGCGGCCTGATGCGCAAGGGAGACAAGCCAGTGGATGTCGCGCTCCGTGGCGAGGAAGTGCTCGCCCTAGTGGCAACCGATGGCAACGGCACTAGTAACCACGACTGGGCGAACTGGATTGAGCCGCGCTTTGTTTTCGAGAATGGACGAGAAATAAGCCTGCGCGAGCTCATCCCACTCTCCACGACCACGGGGTTTGGGACGGTCCAAACCGATAAAAGTGTCGTCGGTAAGGCGCTCCGGGTGAACCAACAGACCTACACGCGTGGCATTGGGACACATGCCAACTCGGTGCTACTCTACGCCATTCCCCGTGGCGCGACCCATTTTCGCACACTAGTGGGCCCTGATCAGGGGGCGGTGGACGAAGCACCGGCAGAAGTCTCGGTGCGCTTTGCCGTCGTTGAGGCATCGCGTGCGCTGATCGAGGCACGAGCCGCCCTCACCACCGCCGATGCCTTCACCCGCGCCCTCGGACGGCCCAACCGGGAGCAGACGGTGACCCAGCGCCAGAGTGTGGCCACCACACTCCAAGCGCTAGAGCTAACCAACGGCCCGCTGCTGGCCGCACGCCTCAAGACCGGCGCGTCCACTTGGCTCCGCCACGCGGGCAACGGCGAGGATGTCCTAAACGGCCTCTACCAGACCGGCCTGAGCCGCCCGCCCACGGCCACGGAGAGGGCCACGATCCGCCAAGCCGTAGGAACCAAGCTCACCCCCGAGGCGCTAGAAGACATTCTCTGGGCACTGCTGATGAGCCCCGAGTTTCAGTTATACTGATCGCCCCCATTCACGCGCCCAGAGGGCACCCGGTCTTATTGCCGTCGCAAGCTCCGACACAAAGGGCGTACCGCCCATCCCGAGCAAATTGGGTTATGGCCCGAAGTGGCCTTTGTGTCCGAGGCACAAGGACAATATCACGCCCCCGTTCATGGGGGCGATAAGAGAAAAAAACATGAACCGACGAGAGCTACTTTTATCCGCGCTGGCGGCGGGCTATGCCCGCCCGCTCTGGGCCGCGCAGCCCGCCCCGAAGGCGACCGCCGATGCGGTGATTGTGCTGTGGATGGGCGGCGGGATGGCCCACACGGAGACGTTTGACCCCAAGCGCTACACGCCGTATGAGGCGGGGACGCCCTCGGAGAAGATCTTGTCTACGTTTCCGGCGATCCCGACCGTGGTGGATGGGCTTCAAATTTCGCAGGGGCTGGAGAAAGTGGCGCAGGTGATGGACCGAGCGACGCTGATTCGCACCTACCGGGCCGGGGATCTCGGGGCGATTCTGCACTCGCGCCACCAGTACCACTGGCACACGGGCTACGCACCGCCGCAGACCGTCGCCGCGCCGCACATTGGCTCGGTGATCGCGCGGACACTCGGACCGCTGAATGAGGCTGTCCCGGCGTTTATCAATATCGGGCAGCGCTTCGATGTCGGGGAGGGCGAGGAGCTCAAGGCATTTACGACGGCGGGTTTTCTGGGCAGCGAGTTTGGGCCGTTCAACCTGCCTTATCCTGACCAAGCAGTCGAGGCCGTGCGCCCACCGGCCGGAATGACGCCGGGGCGATTTGCGAGCCGCCAGGCGCTCTACAAAAAGCTCGTCCAGGAGTCGGTGGTCGGCAAGCTCGGCTCGGACTACCAGAAAGAGAGCCTACTGCGCTCGCTGGACAACGCGCATCGCCTACTCTCGTCGTCTGCGGCCAGCGCGTTTGATCTCACAAAAGAGCCCAAGGCCAGCTATGATATCTACAACACGGGGCGCTTTGGGCAGGGGTGTTTATTAGCACGTCGCCTGCGCGAGGCGGGCGCACGCTACATTGAAGTGACCACCGAGTACGTCCCGTTCTTTGGCTGGGACACGCACGACAATGGGCACACGCGCCTCGCCGAGATGAAGCGCCAGATTGATGCGCCGATTGCGCAGCTCGTGAGAGATTTAGAGGAGCGCGGCCTGCTGGATCGGACTCTGATTGTCTTAGCTTCGGAGTTCTCGCGGGACATGATGATGGAAGGCAAGCCCGATGCCCGCGTGCGGGATCAAGTGACGGTTCCCGATATCGTCAACGAGCTCAAGTTCTACGGCATGCACCGCCACTTCACCGATGCCGGGAGTGTCTTGCTGTTTGGCGGCGGCGTAAAAAAAGGCTTCGTCTACGGCAAGACCGCCGACGAGCGCCCGTGCAAGACCATCGAGAACCCGGTGGTGATCGAGGATCTGCACGCGACGATCTACCACGCGCTGGGAATCTCCCCTAAGCACGCCTACGAAGTCGAGAAGCGCCCGTTCTATGTGACTCGCGATGGGCTGGGCAAGCCCATCGGTGCACTTTTAGCAAAAGGCGCATAGAAAGTAAAATCAATGACTGTTCAAGAGTTTCAAGCGGAGAAGATCGAGGGATCGGCCAAGCTGCTCGCCTTCTGGCTGGGCTCGATGCCCGAGGACAAACAAAGCTGGGTGCCCGACGTTTCAGGATCGGCGGGTCTGCGCACGGCGCGGGAGCAGGTGGCGGAGTGTGCGGCGGCGAATCGTTTCTTTGCCGCGCTGCTGAAAGGCGAGAAGCCGCCTCTGTTCCGCCCGTTTGAGGTGAAGTCCGAGTACACCAGCCTGGAAGCGGCTGAACAGGATCTGATCACTAGCGCCGCCGAGTGCGCCGCCGTGATCCGGGGTATGAGCGACGCGGACTTAGAGAAAGAGTATAGGTTACGCCGGTCTATGACAGGCTACCAGATCATTGATTTTCCCTACCGCAACATGGCCTACCACGCGGGCCAGATCAACCAGCTCCAGCTCCTCTACGGCGACACCGAGTTTCACATTCCAAAAGGCTAGCGCCTCTTTTGGTGCAGGAGCGCCACCACGGTCACTCCCACGGCTCCAGCAAGTGCCACACTGCCGCGCTGCCCCCAGCGGGTTTGTAGGAGCGGCGCGTGGTCGGGGTAGGCACGGTCGGGGTGTGCGAGGATACGGGCGATCTCCGCACGATAGGCAGAGAGGCGCTGTGCGGCCACGACGGTGGGGCGTGATCTCTCTCCAGTAACGGGCTTCAGCGCATCCGGTGGCCCCAGAAAAAGCCCGCGCCCGTCGTAGAGGGCGGCGCGGAAGAGATCGTCTTTGCGGCCCGTGGTGCTGTAGAACCGATCCACGCCATCGTCGCCCGGGTTGATATCGTGGTTGAGCCCCGCCAGCCGCCACTTGCCATTGCGGCCTTTGAGAAAGACGCCACCACCGCTGTCACCATCGGAGAGCGTGGCTTCATCGGGGCCAGCGTTTTTATCGAACGTCGCAAGGAGAAGCTCGCCGTAGGGCTTGCTCTTGAGAAAGCCCCCGACTCGGTTCATCCCCCAACTTTTTTTATGATCAATCGGCCCCCAGCGCCAGCCCTTGCCCAGAAGTTCGCTCCCACGTGCCGTGCCTCGCCCGACAATGAAAAGCTCCCACCCTTGCTCATCGCCCTCACAGAGGGTGGCCCAGCGAGGAAAGTCGCGATCCACACGCCAGAGCGCTGTGTCGGTGCCAGGAATTTTCTCGTGCGCGACAGCGGCGTAGCGCCGCCCCGCGAGCACAAAAACATCCCCAAGCTGCCCGCCAACATGAGCGGCTGTGACAAACCAGCGGGCCGCAATCGGAGTGCCTAAAAAATTACCCCACTCGCCCTGGAGCTCCCAGCAAGCACGGCGGGCCGTGTCGGGTGGCGGTGAGAGATTGCGCCCTGTACCGCCAAAAACAATCACTTACGCGGTCCAAAAAGGACGTTCTCTAGCTCCTCTTCCGCAGCGGCATTGAGCTGCCCGGCAAGCCAGCGACGCGCTTTTTCCAGACACTCTTTCTTATCGTCGCTCTCGCCTATCTCAAGCTGCACCGAGCCCCCGAGGCGCACGGACTGAAAATCCCGTGAGCGGGTGACCTGATAATCTACCGTCAGTGTGGTGACCTTCATTTTTGTTTCTCCCCTTAAATCTTTACTTCGGTTAAGACACTCCTCAAGCGCAGGGCACAGCGGAAAGAGGGTTTCGAGAGATTTTTCGCGAATGAGTATCCTGGAGGAACTCTCATGTTCAAACAGGAAAAAACGGCAGCGGCGGTGGTAGCTCCCAAACTCACCAAAGAGGTGATGGCAGATGCCATGAAGACGGCGCGCAAGCAGAAAAAGACAATCTTTGTCCACTTCGGTGCCTCGTGGTGAGGGTGGTGTCGGCGGCTGGAAGCCGTCCTTGACAACCCGGTGGTGAAACCACTTTTCGACGAAAACTATGTCACCCGCGTGCTCGTCGTGCTGGAAAATGGCCCTAAGAAAGTGCTCGAAAATCCCGGCGGCGGTGAGTTCATGGCCGCAATGGGCGGCGCGAAATCCGGCCTGCCCTTCATGGTCTTTCTGGATGCAAAAGGCAAGAAGCTCGCCGACTCCAATGTCATGCCCGTTCTCAAGAATCCCACGGCTCCCCCGACCAATATCGGCTGTCCGGCTGCCCCTGAGGAAATTGTGGCGTTTGGTGAGCTGCTCAAGAAGACCGCCCCGCGCCTGAGTGATGCCCAGCGCCAGACGATTCTGGACGAGTTCACAAAGGCCGCACCCAAGCGCTAAGCCATGACACCCGTTCTTTTTGATACAGATATCGGTAACGATATAGACGATGCCGTGGCACTGGCCTACTTGCTCTCACAGCCCGAGTGCGAGCTGGTGGGCATCACCACGGCAACCGGTGATACGGCAAAGCGAGCCGCGCTCTGTGAGGTAATCTGCCGTGCAGCGGGCCGCGCGGATATTCCGATCCACGCCGGGCTGGCCGGGCCGCTACTTCACGGGCGTGAGCAGGGTGTGGCGCAGTACGCCGCGATTGAGAACCTGCAGCACCGCAGAGACTATCCCACCGGCTTCGGGGCGCTGGAGTTTCTCAGAAATAGCATCCGCTCCCGGCCCGGCGAGCTCACCCTACTCGCCGTGGGCCCAATGACTAATATCGGGACGCTCTTCGCTGCCGATCCTGAGCTGCCGGGCTTGCTGAAGAAGCTCGTGCTGATGTGCGGGCGCTTTGTGACCGGCGGGCCGGGCGCTAAAGAGTGGAACGCGTTTCTTGACCCGATTGCCACCGCACTGACCTACAAGCACGGCGCGGGAAAGCTGCTCTCGGTGGGCCTCGACGTGACACTTCAGTGCGTGATGCCCGCCGCACGCGTCCGGGAGCGCTTCGCCGCCGCCGGGGGAGCACTGGCCGCAACCCTGGGAATGGCCGAGGTCTGGTTCAACCACTCCGAGTTACTGACTTTCCACGATCCTCTCGCCGCCGCGCTGCTTTTTGCGCCCGATCTCTGTGACTACCAGACGGGAACGATCTCAACGGTGATCGAGCCGGGGCCGCTGGAGGGCATGACCCGCTGGCAAGCAGACACGAGTGGGGCCCATGAAATCGCGACAACAGTGGATGTCGAGGCGTTTTTCAGGCATTATTTCACGATCACGAGCGGGTAGGTACGTGGAATCGGAAACTAAAGTAGAATAGAGGTGTTATGCTAATCATGCCGGAACTCGCCGTCGCGCTCCGTCGTGAGCTGGAGGACGCACTTCAGCATCACGAGAGCGAGGTTTTGACTCTCTCGACATGGGCAAAAGCACGTAGCCCGCGCGCTGAAGCCTCGGTACGGGAGCTTAAGAAAGCCCTGACATTGCCGCTGCCACTGCTTCTCTGGCAAAAAGGAGCCTGGGCCACCGCGACAGCATCGCGTGATGCCATCGGGGGGGAGCTGACCACAGTGGCGGATAGGGTGACTGAGGGTCAGCTCTGGCTCTTTGACGGGATCAGCATTCCGCCCACGGTAAAAAAACGCCTCGCCCTGCCCGAGAAGGCACGCCCCACAGCACGTATTCTCCTGCCCCTGTCCGATGGCTCGCTCCCTGAGCAGGGCATAGCAATGGGCTATCTCTTTCATACCGTCGGGCCGGGCGGACGCTCCGAAACCCCGTTCCTGCGTCTGCTGCCCGATCTCTACCCTGGAGAGTTCATCTCAGACCCGCACATCAACTTCATCGCCGCCCTCCGCTACGCCAACCAGCACCGCAAAGTCGTTATCGCCCCCGGACGCGGCAATGTCTTCACCATCGGTGAGTAAATCGTCATGCCTTGGTTACCCATGTACCTAACCAGAAGCGACGCACCGGTATTGGCGGAACTACTCTCCCAGGATCCCGAGATTGCGTTTCTGCTACGGGATAGCCCAATGCGATGGCGCGCAGTCAAAGAATCGGACATTGAGAACCATGAACGAGTTGGTCTATGGCATGTGCCAAGTGGCTCACTCCCATTACTGCC
>NZ_JAYUPA010000958.1:0-2815 GCF_043760365.1 Armatimonas sp. | reverse complement strand
CTGCGGGAGCCGTGGCGCTCGATGATCTCGAAGAACACAGTCGGGCGGTCCTCGACGGGCGCGGTGAAGATCTGGAGCAGATAGCCTTCGTCGTCGCGATCCACCAGAATGCCGAGCTCCGCGATCTCTTTGAAATCCTCGTCTATCTCGCCGACGCGGGCGGGGAGGGCATCGTAGTAGGTTTGAGGGACGCGTAGGAAATTCACGTCGTTGGCGCGGAGCTGTCGCACGGTCTGGAGGATATTTTTCGTGCCCATGGCGATATGCTGGACGCCAGGACCACCGTAGAACTCTAAGTACTCCTCGATCTGGCTCTTCTTGAGGCCGTCTGCGGGCTCGTTCAGCGGGAACTTGATGCGCCCGTTGCCGCCCTGAACCACTTTGCTCATTAGCGCCGTGTACTCGGTGGAGATGTCTTTCTCATCAAAATGCACCAGCTGGGAGAAGCCCAGAATGCGCTCGTAGAAGCTCACCCACTCGTTCATCTTGCCCTCTTCGACATTGCCGACAATATGGTCAATGGCCTCTAGGCCGCAGCCCTGAGCGGGTTTGTGGTAGCGATCCGGGTCGAGCGGCGCGTAGCCGGGCGCGAAGACTCCGGTATAGTGATCGTGGTTGACGAAGCTATGAGTCGTGTCGCCATAAGCCTTGATGCTGGCAAACTCAACACTGCCGTTTTGGTCCGTAAGCGTGGTAGGCTCCGTGACTCCCGTTGCGCCACGCTCAATCGCGAGCCGGTACGCCAGCTTCACATCGTCCACTTCCAACGCAATGTCTCGCACACCGTCGCCGTGGAGCCGCAGGCGGTCAGACTCCGGGTGTTCCGCGCGGAGCGGCGACTCCAGAACGAGGGTAATATTGCCCTGGCGCATGACATAGCCCGCCTCAGTCTGGCTACCCGTTTCCAGACCTTTGTAGGCCGCGATCTCAAAGCCAAATGCATTGCGATAGAAATAGGCGGACTGGCGTGCATTACCGACGAAAAAACGCACGTGGTGAACGCGCCGCAGAGAAATATCCTGAATCATCTTCGAACCTCGTCGTTTATAATACCCTCCCACGGGGCACGATACAATTGGAGTAATGATTCGCAAGCCCCACCCGCCCGAATGGCTCTTTCTTCTTGCCCTCTGCGCCGTTTCGGCTTTGGCGGAGCTAGGTTTTGTCATCGTCAATATTGTTTCATTGCCTAACTTGCTAAAGTTTGGGCTCCATATGGCTAACCTTCCGGGAATTGCTCTGGCGACATACTATCTCGTGGAGGCACTGGCAAACTCGCCGATGGGCGCGCTCGCTGACCGCTTGGGTCGGCGAAGATTGATGGTGGCAGGGACGTGTGTCTCTATTGTCACTTGCCTTGCGACCTCTCAAATCAGGACACCTCAAGGTGCGGCTACGGTGCTAGCCGTCACCGCACTTATTCTTCTCTTACGGGCACTGGACGGCATGGGGGCAGCGATGCTCTGGCCCAATGTCTATGCATCGGTGGCAGATCGCGTAGCGCCTGAGCGGCAGGCACAGGCAAATACGCTCATCACAATGGCTTATATGTCTACAATCGCAATTGGTGCCAAGGTCAGCGGCTTGCTTAACGGAACTTTTGCCCCAAACTACACGCGGGAAGATCCACAGCGGTATATCCCATCATTTCTATTTGCAGCCGGTTGCTTCGCAGCCACGGCAGTTCTGTCGTACTTCATCGCCCCACGCCGCGAGGCGCAGCACCATATAGAAAAAGATAGTGACCATGTGCCGGTCACTAAGAGCACGCTTGTCAAAGCTCTTCAACAGATTCCTTGGCTTCTTGGTTTGATTTTCCTGATTTTTGTTGCCATTGGGCTAATCGCTCCTTATGTTGCCCCGTATTTCATGGAACGCTTCAATATCTCTGAGGAGGGCTTTGGGAACCTGATTCTTGGGCCTGGCGTGCTGATCGGGATTCTCTCCGCACCGATTGGAAAGCTGGCGGATAAGTGGGGAAAGCCTCAAGCGATTCAGCTCGGGACAGCGCTTTGTGCATTCTCACTCTGGGGCCTTTTGTTTGCGCCGCACCAAAATCTAATTATTCTCTTTGGGACACTACTAGGAATTGGATTTGTGATGTCGTTCCCCGCGTACATGGCCTATGTCGCTGAGATGGCTCCTGGAACCGAGCGGGGGGGGATGATTGGGGCGGTTCGAATGTCACAGGGTGTGGGGGCAATGTTCGGCTCCGTACTCTCGTCGCCACTGTATACTGCTGACGCAAAGCACCACACGATCTTTTATGTCGCATCGAGCCTTCTGACATTGGGCTTCGTTCTCTCCTTGGTTGTGGTCAAGAATCGGAAGCTTACATCCTGAACACGCCGAATTTCGTGGGTGGGGCGGGGTGGGCGCAGGCGGCGGCGAGACCTAGCCCGAGGGCGCGACGCGTGTCGCACGGATCGAGAATGCCATCGTCCCAGAGCCGCGCGGTGGAGTAGTACGGGTTGCCCTCGCGCTCGTACATCGCGATGGTTGCCGCTTCTTCGTCGGCGGTCATGGCATCACCCTTGACGGTCTTTAAGACAGCGGCTGCTTGCGGGCCGCCCATCACTGAGATACGGGCGCCCGGCCACATCCAGAGCTGGCGTGGGCCGAACGCGCGGCCACACATGCCGTAGTTACCCGCCCCGAAGCTCCCCCCAACAATCACGGTGAACTTCGGAACGCGTGCGCAGCTCACGGCCATCACGAGCTTTGCACCGTGCTTGGCGATTCCCTCGTGCTCGTAGCGGCTGCCGACCATGAAGCCGGTGATATTTTGCAGAAAGATCAGCGGAATCCCGCGCTG
>NZ_JAYUPA010000957.1:0-7960 GCF_043760365.1 Armatimonas sp. | reverse complement strand
CATCCCAGCCGAAGGCTCACAGACGCCTACTTCAGTGGGCGGAACTCACGGGCAAAATACGTAAATACGCCGTTTAGGGGAGGACACTCTGAAAGTGGATTGTTAATGAAGATCGTTGCTCTGTTCGAGACGAAAAAGCTCGTGAAAACTTCGGGATTTTAAGGCATATTCCTCTGAACTTGATCCGCCTGAATAAAAGTCTTAAAGGTGGAGTCGGGCCTAAACGTAAGATGGCTGCCTGGAATCCTAAAAATCTACTGGCGATTCTTGCTTCCTAAAAACAAATGCGGTTCCCCTGGTTTAAGGAGGCCATTGATAAGCTCGAGCTCTTTGTGGCGATAGACTTCTCGATGAGCCCGACTTGCGACTACGCTGACGTGGTGCTTCCCGCCCCCACTTTTTGGGAGAAGCATGACTTAGTGGGCACGGATCCCTATCTGCAGCTCCAGTAGCCCGTTGTCTCGCCGCAGTACGACAGTAAGAGCGAGTTCTGGATGGTTCGTGAGCTACTCAAACGCATTAACCCTGAAAAAGCATGCTACTTTGACATGACGGAGCTGGAGACAATCGAGCAGCTCCTCAAGACGGGCGGGAAGGAGACCGCACGATCCTGGGAATTGGTATTCTCGCCCTCAAGGGATTACTCTCCTAAAAACACATAAAATGCGGGAGAGCTACTGGCTCTCCCTCATTTTCCGGTATGGCGCAATCGCATCTCCGCACCCACACGGGTGATCTCAGCGGGGCTAAGAACCTCGATGGCTAGGGGAAAGACAAAGGTCTCCTCCAGAAGAATATGGGCACGATAGAGCTCCTGAAGTGACTCCAGCGACGCCACCAGCGACACGCGATCGTCCCCACTTAGATGCCCCGCGCTGAGCCAGCGGTGCCCCAGTACTTCGGCGGCAGCATGCTCCTCATGAGCAAGCTGGTGGTCGCGGTCTAGGTGATCCAGAGTCTCCAGCGCCATCTGAACCCGTAGCTTGTTTGCATGGGCACGTAATCGAGGAAAGAGGGACTCGTCTTCGTCGGAGGTGTGCAGTTGTCCAGAGTGCGCGAAGTAGCGCAGTGCGGCGACAAGCTGACCGCGATCCTCCGCGTTTAGGTGCTCGCTGGCATTCTTTGCGACATCCAAAAAGCTCTCCAGAAACTGCTCAATGCGCCTATGGCAGTCGGAGAGCATTCGTACAGGCTCATCGAAGCCCGCTGCGGGGAGGGCACCAAGCTGAATCATGGCTTCACTCCTTGCCTGGCAAGTGCACGGGGGAAGAGCAGATGGTTCTCCAAATGGACGTGCTGGTGCATGTCCCACTCCAGAGTCGCTAGGCCGTCCAGAAGCGCTCGGAATGTCCCGCAGGCTTGTGGCGGTGTGATGTAGCCGCCAGTGAGGGCACGAAACTGCACCAGTGCATCGCCTGCCGCCTCATGCTCCGTCTCCATCACAGCAATGGGCTCGGCCAGGCCAGTGGTGTGCGCCTCGATGCTAGGGGCCGCCTCGTTACGCCGAATCCAGGGAAAGAGCATCATCTCCTCTTTGGCCATGTGCTGCTCCAGATCCACCCTGAAATCCGTAAAGAGAGTCTGAAGCTCGGCGAGGTAGGGGACATGCTTTCCGTGGGCGGCGACCACTTTGTCCAGAAGAATACTCAAGCGCGGGAGCTCCGTGTGCAAATACGCGTGGTGTGTCTGCTCGATATGATTTGCCAGCTCGGTAAGGGGCATGTTTGTGGGATCGAGCTCGCTCTGATTTTTTGATTGGTCGCAGGCATGGATCTCCCTCAGAACGGATTCAATACAAAGCTCTTTTCGAGTGCAGGCATCCCGCAGAGTCGCTTTTCCGCCACAGCAGTAATCCAGCTCGAACTTCTCAAGAACGCGAGAGCGTGCGGGGTTCTCCACAACTAGCTCCCCCAGGGTTTTTGTCCATTCTGTCATTTCGCATCTCCTGCCACCCAGCAGCACTTCCGGCTCCAGGGTGTACAGGTTTATCTAATCGGACAGAATTATCCGACACATCTCCCAAATGACAGATTCATGAAAAAAGCTCGCAGTTCTTGCTCTTTTCGTTTATCTATGTCGCATGGGTTGACGACCTGGTTTCTTGCCTAGAGTACTCAGCGCGGCTTTGAAGCCCTCCGCAAGTTGCAGTGCGGGGCCTGTGCCAAAGTAGTGCAGAAAGATCATTTTGGGGCTCTCAAACAGCATGTGATGGTGCAGCGCGACAACTTCCAGCCCCGCCTTGCGAAGAATGGGAATTACTAAGTTAACCTCACGCTCCAGCATGGCAATGTCTCCGGCGATGTGCGCCTTCTCCATGGTTCCCGCGAAGGATGCCCAGGAGTTCAGCCCGATTGCGGCTGTCATCTCGACGTTCATATCCATGATGGTGAGGTCCGCACGGCCCACCGTGTACTTGATGGTCGCCCCGTTGGGAGTTGCTTTGTAGCCTACTAGCGCATCGAGGGCGGGTATGTCAAAAGCCGGGATGGGTGGCGTTGCGCCCGGGTTTGGTTTGGGCTGGTTGGCGGGGTGCAGCGGCGAGGGCTGAATCGCGGCCAGATAGCGCCGGGCCAGCTCCCCCGCATCGGTGCCCATACCGTGTAGGTGCATGTAGAAGACACGCGGCTCCTCGTAGAAAAAGTGGTTGTGCACCGCCGCAATCTCCAGGCCGTTGGCAATGGCACCATCCATGACGCCTGCCACTTCGTGTTGCAGAAGAACCGTGTCGCTCATCACCATGAGCTGCTTGCCGTCGCGGGTGCGCTTGAAGCTGACCCAGCCACCGAAGCCAAAGGGAATCGGGATCGGTTCCCCTTGGATCGTGATCTTGAGATCGTTGCGAGGAAGCGGGATCGTGTAGAGAGCTTCGTTTTCGACGCTACGGCCTTTTTTACCAAAGGCTGTCTCAATGGCACTGATCTCCTCGGGAGTGAGCATCTTGGTTGGCTTGGCGAGTGCCGCCGCCGGGTAAGCGGCTATGCCTAAACCGACCGTCGTTAAAATATTTCTTCGGGTGAGTTGCATTTGTCTGTTTTACTTTCTTGGGTCTGTACGAATGTCTAGTTTCTGCTCGACTATCTTGCCATCCACGGTAAGCCGTAGTGTGTAGGTTCCAGGAGCCACCCAGGCTCCTTTGGCACACGGCATCACCGCGCGCACCTAGCCCCGGAAAGGCCGTGTTTTGGGCAAGAGAAATGCCGCCCTCGCCGCCGCATTCTCCGAGAGCGTGTGAGGATAGAGCCCCTCAATGGCGTACTGCACCTGAATCCGCCGATCCGTGATGGCTTTGGACTGCACCTGCGCCTCGGCTCGCTTCTGCGTGGCGGTCTGCTGCGCGGCGGCTTGCTCGCTCTGGGCATCCGTCCAGACGCTCAGTGCCTGCGCCGCCTGCGCCACAAAGGCTGCCCCCAGACCCGGCAGGCTCTCCGTGCTCAGGTGCGACAAGATCCCCGGTGCGTACTGTGCCAGCACGGCGCGGCTGTCCAGTAGATTGATCCCGATTCCGTACTGTGCTAGCTTGTGAGCGTTCTCTGGGTCGCGGGCAAATTTCTGGCTTGCCGCTGCCTGAATCCTGCGCAGAACCGCGATGAGCGCTTTGTGTGCCACCCCCTCAGCGGTCGTGCGGCCTTTGTGGTCTTGGTCGGCATCGAAGGCATCATCGAGTGTTTGGTGGCAGGTTGCCGTGTCGGCTCTGAGGGTCGCCACAAACGCGGGGGTGATCTCCACGGCCTCTAACTGCGCTGTAAACGGCTCTCTCTGCGCCGCCTGAGCAATTGTCTCCGTTGCCTGAAGGCTCTTGAGAGTGACCGCATTCAGTGCGTTTCGTTTCTGTTTCATTGACTGTGTTTTTGTGTTCATTTTTATCTCTCCCTGATATGCTAGCTAAGTTTCCTGACATGGTTTTAGTACTCCCTGATATGTTTACTAAGTTCCTTGACATGATCACTAAATTTTCTTGCTTAGTTATTGTACTACCCTGTTGATCGATAGATGTACCCAGCCCGATTTGAGACTAAGAAGAACCGCCACAGTACGGTCGTGTGTGCCAAGACGATGGTTGATTCTGGCTAGCTGGGTTTTGACAGTGCAGGCAGAGACCCCAAGATGCTCTGCTAATGCCTGATCCGTGGCAATTTCTTGATCCACCATGAGTTGCAAAATCTCAAGTTGGCTTTTCGTGAGTGGGCATTCTTTTGCTAATAAGTGCTCTTTAAGAGCGGAAAACGGCATTGCTTCTCTCCTATAAACAACGAATAAAGCGCTGAAGCCTAGAGCCTAGAGCCTAGAGCCTAGAGTATTGTAGAGTCTTATGAGCGTTTCTGTCAATGAAGCCAGATTTTTATTTTTCAGACTGAAAATGTCTACTTTTGGATGACGCAGTAGAGTATATTTCTGCTATACTATAGGTACGCGTTTCTCTTGTAAGAGAGGAACTGGTGAAGTGTTTTTTGGGGAGATGGGTCATCGGTTAGGATGCATTCACTGTGTGTTCGACGAGAATATTGAGACGAGTAATTTTTGGCTCTTGTAGAATGAGGTAGAGTAGCTATGAATGACTATTTTTGTGGACGGATACAGAAAATACATCTATACTTAGATGAGGTTAAGACAAATATGGGATTGCATTTTAATTTTCCTGCATTTTCTAAAATATGCATGTACTACATTGTAGTATGCGCTTTTATTTTGTTCCCTGGGAAAAGTTTTGCAGGACAAAATAGTGGTGGGAAATGGGAAATCCGGGTTGTCGTTACGCCTGGTGGAATGCATGGGGCTTTATCGGGTGGTAACGTTTCTAATGCTATTAATATTACAGGTGGTAATGGCAGTGGAGGCATGACTGATTTTGTGGGTAGCCATCCTTTTGGTGGTCCATTAACGGTCGAAACTGGGGGGAAATTTTCTTTAAACTTTGAGTCTTCCGCATTTGCAATGCACGATCTCACCTTGCCCTATTTAGAGACACCTGCTTATGCTGAGGCATCAGTGAGTGGAACATTTAAAGTATTCTTTATTTGGCTACCCGAGAATGGCAATCTGAGTGAAGACCCTCCCCCTTCCGAAGTGATTTTCCGTACGGAGAACGAATGGGGAGCAAAACCACCTAAAGGAAATGGTACTGTTGGATGGGGAGCAAATAACTGGATACCAGCAGGTTATGTCCTGAAAGGAGGATCTAGTGTTACAAATAGCGTGCAATTAGGAGATATAACAGGTACTTGGACAAGATTTATTGTAATACCTGGTCAGCCCGAGGAAAAAGAATCTGGATCCCCTAATGGTGCAAATCCGTGGGGAGGCACTGCTTCTGTTCATGTAAATCCTACGACTGGTATTGGTGTTTATGAATTTAATTTCGGATTAAGTACTGTTGCCAATGCTTTTGTTTATCTCGATCCTGTAGCAGGACCGACATCATTATTTAATTGTGGAACCTTGTTCGATGGAGTGTTTTCTGATTCTCTTTCAGTACCAGCTCCCTATGCCTATGCTGTTGCATATGGCCGTGCAGTTATGAGGATTGGGTTTCAAATTGAGGGTAAAGATAATGGAAAAGGCATTGCAAATTATACGGGGAAAGCGAGTGATCCCTCTTACACACGCTGGGTGCCACTGGCCTTCTCGCCTAATTTAAATTCGCAACCATTTCGTACACAGCAAGGAGCTCTTCCAAAGCCGTGGGGGAATATTGACTGTCTCTATTCGATTCGTCAGCGTCAGGAAAATAATGCGGATAATCCCGGACAGATCATTAAGTACTGGCACCCTGAGGTCAATGGTTCTGCCATATCGAGTTCGGGGGCATGGACGGTTGTCTATGATGCAAATGGAGATCGGCTTTGCTGGCTATTTGGATCTATCCCTGAGCCGGGGGTGAAATCGGAGCTTGTTGGAACAGAGCTGCGGCATGCAGGCCCTCCTGGGGCAATGCGTCAGCGGGGCAACTATACCTATAAGTTTAGTAGCGAAGGGAACCTACTCTGGTTCAAAGATGACCATGGGAATCAGCAGACACTGACTTGGGTTCCTAATGGAAACCTCTATGTGAGCGATTCTTCCTCGGGGCGCTCCCTGCTCTTTGAGCGATTCCCTGGAGGTATTTCTACCGCGTGACGGCTCAGGGAATCCTTCCCACGATTACTTATTTGGATATTGATGGGGGGGGGCATCTGACTCGTCTGATGGTCGCTTATCCCAATGGTACTTACGACCGAGACGATTCGTGGGCTTATGGTGGCCCGAATGGTGACTCCATCATTACGGAGTTTGTTGGTGGGCTGACTCGAACCAATACCTGGATTTCCGCACCCTATAAAGACTACAATGAGATGGTAACTCCCCGTCTCTCAAGCTTTACACTGGGGGATACGAATGATACTTCCAGCGCTGATCAGGGTGTTGCGGGGACTTACCAAGTAAATTTAGGCACGGCGACTTTAGGATATGGATCCTTTGGGGTTCGCTCACGAACTTTCTCTATCACGGATCCGCTGGGGGCAACCTGGAAAGAGATTCTTGGCGCTGGGGCAAACTGGCTAGATAACTCGTACCATGAAACTATTCTCCGAAGTCGGCATGTTGAGGGGCCTGACTACACAGGGACGCCACTAAACTCGAACCATAGTACGATGGTTTTCTTGCCAGAGATGCGCAATCCCACTGAGATTACGCTGACCGATGCATTTGATATGGTCTGGAAGGCGTTCTTTGATTCCTTTGGCAATGTCTCCAAGACACGGAATCCATTTGGGCAGGAGTGGGAGTTTACGTACTCCACCGATGGAAAAAATCTGACGCAGGTCAAAGACCCGACCAATATCACGACAAATTACATATATGGACAGTTTGGTTATCTGCCCTCGCGTCTGACGAGCATTCTGGATCATGCCAATGTGGAGCAGTTACGTCTGGGGTGGAACAGTTTTGGTCAGCTTGAGCAGTTAATCACTCTACCGACGACAGCCGCCAGTGGTTTTGAAGAAACTACCACACTGGAATACTTCAACACGACCGGCGATCTAAAGTCGGTGATTGATCCCTTGGGAGGGCGGATTGACATCATCAATGTGGATGGGCTGGGCGATCCCATTATGCTTGGCCTTTATCCGCTGACAGGTTCCTCGGTGACGGAGCCGCATCCCCTGGTGACTTCGCTTGAGTGGACGGCAGCGCAGGATGTTAAGTCGGTTCTCTTTCCCAACGGTCTCAAGCTTGAGCATACGATCAACCCTAAAGGCCAGCGGACAAAATCACAGGTGAAGAACTCTGGTGGGACCCTGCTAGGGCAGTTCGACTTCGAGTACGACACGCGAGGGCGTCTGCACCATGCCTACGATAGTATCGGCGATCTCTTCAAAATCAAGTTCGATACTGCGGGTAACCTGACCAGGAGCATTGATGGCAATGACCACGCAACGGTTCTAACCTACGGGCTTGCGGGGGATGTGAGTGGGATAACCACGCCTACAGGTCGGCAAGCATCCTTTACCTATGACCGGGATGGTAGCCCGAAGTCCATCACGGATGCTCGGCAGATCACGACAAATTTTGGCTATGACTCTGCGGGACGGCCTGAGGTAACGTGGGTTACGGGGCAGCCCAATGAGATGGTTGTCAATCACTACGACAATGCGGGGCGGCTCACACTGGTCAATACTCCCACGGGCAAGAGTGTTGCGTTTGCTTACAATCATGCCAATAAGTGGCTCACCAGCGTGACAACCACGATGCCACTGGGAGGAGTCTATAGCCGCGTCCATACTGTCAGCTATACTTACTATCCCGATGGCAAGCGGCAGACCATGACCACGCAGGCTACGGGGGTAGCGGCGACGACCACCGGCTATACCTACGATAAAAACGGGCGAATGAAGACCCTGACAGCTCCGGGTGGCGCGGTCACAAGCTGGAACTACGACTTTATCGGGCGTCCGCTCTCGCAAATAACGCTTTATTCGGG
>NZ_JAYUPA010000956.1:0-7961 GCF_043760365.1 Armatimonas sp. | reverse complement strand
TGCTGCCACTGATATGCCGCAGAAACGCGACCCAGTTGCCGTCGGGCGAGAAGACGCAGGCCAGCGCCAGCGGCGTGGCACTTGTTTTCTTTGTCAGGCGGCGCGTCTTACCCGTCTCGGCGTTAATTGTCACCACGCTCCCATCGGCGATGGCGGCGATACGGGAGCCATTGGGGTGCCAGGTGAAGGCGGAGGCGATGGGGAATTTGTTGCGGGTAAGCTGCCGCAATGCTCCGTTGCTTGGCGAGACGATCCAGAGCTGGATTATTCCCGTGTCGTCGGCCATGAGAAAGGCGAGCTGGGAGCCATCGGGCGACGAGCGCACCCAGTGGCGTGGGGCGAGCGCGACTCCATTTTTGGTGTGCGTCAGCCGCCGCTGAGTCGGCTTCTGGTTCTCCAGCCCCTCGGCCAGATAGATTTCTGTGTGCGGCGTCCCATCGGCTCTGAGCGTCTCGCCGAGAAACGCCAGTGTGTGGCTACTTCCCACCCAGCCCTCTTCGAACGCACGGCGAATTTCATCCGTGCCGGGCTTGGGGCTCGGCGTGCTCCGGGTCGCCAGAAACGAGAAGTGCGTGCCGTCGTGGTTGCGTGGTTGCGTTTTCGGCACCGAAACAGTTTTCGGGAAGCACACGCCCACCTCCCGAACGCCGCTATTTTCCAGCGCATCGTTGTAGGTATAGCTCAGCCAGTCGCCCTTCGGGTGCCAGACATGCACGTGCGAGCCGCCTCGCAGCGCACCCAGTGTCCCCGGCGTGGTTAAGTCCCGCGCATCGAGTGGAAAAGAAGTGAGATTCTCTGTATTCACAACCACGCCTTGCCGGTGCGTGGCTCCGTAGCTCCAGTCGGGCGTGGGATTCTCCGGGCCGTGGATAAACACAATCTTATTGTCGCTCGGATGGTGCGTCACTACCCCGACATGCGCTGCGTTTTTGGCCTCAAAGAGCCGCTGCACCTCGCCGGTCTTCACCCGAACGCGCTCGATCATGCGACCATCAAACACTGAGCCATCGCGATCTGAGCGCGTGTCGTAGACCAGCCACTCCGAGTCCGGTGACCAGGCATTCATATTAGTGAGAATCCGCCCCCCGGGGCCGTTGGTTACTTGCTGCTCTGACATGCAGGTACAATACCCGCATGGATCCGCGATTTATCAACCGCCTCAAGGATATTGTCGGAGAAGACGGCATCCGGCTCGCCGATGCGCAGCGCGAAGCCTATGCCTCCGATGCCTACACGCTCGCCAAGGCTCGCCCCGGTGTGATTGTGCTGCCTCGGCTCACCGATCAAGTGGCCGCGATTGCCAAGCTCTGCAAAGACTTTAGTGTTCCGATGGTGCCTCGTGGCGCGGGAACGGGCCTGGCGGGCGGCGCGATGGCGCGCGAGGATGCGGTTCTGCTGTGCCTCTCACGAATGAATGCGATTCTCTCGGTGGACATCCCCAACCGGCGGGTGCGGGCGCAGGCGGGGGCTGTCAATACTTATCTGACAAAGGCAGTGAGTGCGGAAGGCTATCAGTACGCCCCAGATCCATCATCACAAGGCGCGAGCACGATTGGGGGCAATATCGCCAATAATGCCGGCGGGCCGCACACGCTCAAGTACGGTGTTACGGTCAATCATATTCTTGCCGTCCAAGTGGTGCTTCCCGATGGCCAGATCATGGAGATAGACGCCGACGAGCACGGCTACGACTTACTGGGCGTGCTGGTCGGCTCGGAGGGGACAATGGGAATTATCACTGAAGCCACCGTCAAAATTGTCCCCAACCCCGAGGCCATTCGCACGCTCCTCGTGGTCTGTGACTCCGTGCTCACCGCCACCAATCTGATCTCCGCCATCATCGCCGAGGGGATTGTCCCCGCCGCGCTGGAGATGATTGACCAGACTATTTTGCGCGTGGTCGAGGAGACCTACAAGCTCGGCTTGCCAGTAGATGCGGGGGCAGTGTTATTGGTCGAGGTGGACGGCGCGGAGATTGGGATCGAGCTCCAGGCATCACGGGTGGAGGCGCTCTGTATTGCGGGCGGTGCGATTCGTGTGGAGGTCGCAAAAGACCCGGCGGAGCGGGCCAAGCTCTGGACTGCGCGCAAGAAGGCCGTCGGCTGTCTGGGCCGCCTCGCGCCGTCGCACGCCACGCAAGACGGGGTCGTGCCACGCACCAAGCTCCCTCAGATTCTCAAGGAGATTGAAGGGATCGCGGCAAAGCATAACCTCAGAATTGCCAATGTGTTTCATGCGGGCGATGGAAACCTTCACCCCGTCGTGCTCTTTGATGAGCGCGATCCCGAGGAAGTGAAGCGGGTGCTCGCTGCCGGGGGCGATATTCTACGGGCCTGTGTGGATGTCGGGGGCGCACTGACCGGCGAGCATGGGATTGGGCTGGAAAAGCAAGAGTTTCTAGGGATGATGTTCACCGAGGATGACATAGACACGATGCTGCGCCTGCGCTCCGTCTTCAACCCGGATGACTTGCTCAACCCTGGTAAGCTCTTCCCGGTTGGCGGCAACTGCTGCCCGCATCTGCCCCGCGTGGATGAAGCGCAGCTCAAAGGAATTGCGGCACGGGCATCGGGTGTGTGAATCGCTCGGATGAGTCGCCCCCATAAACGGGGGCGTCTTTTTGTCGCTACGCGACACGAAGGCCCTCCGGGCCATACAGAACCGATGGCCGGAACGGCCTTTTTGTCCGAGGAACGAGGATAATAAGACGCCCCGATGAACCGGGGCGAGACAACCTGATGGCACGCTGAAAACGCCGCTTCACGCCGTCGGGGGCGCGGAGAGCGGCCCGGCGTACTCGAAAGCCTCCACGGAGCAACTCGCGACTCAAATCACGGCTCTCGTCCAGAAAAACGGCTACGCGGGCTGCTTCTTCTGGGAAATCACCCAGGACGACGGCACGCTCGCCGCCGCTACAAAACCCAACTTTGTGGTAAAATAGGGCCGCTATGCCCTCTATGCGTCAGATTCGCGGTCGTATTCGCACCGCCAAGAATATTCAACAAATTACCAAGGCGATGAAGATGGTCGCTGCGGCTCGTCTCAAGCGTGCTCAGGATCGCGTGGTCTCTGCTCGGCCCTACGCCAACAAGATGAAGGAAGTCATGGGCTCCCTCAGCAAGGCGGGCGCGGGAAATATTACGCACCCTCTGCTGGAAGTGCGCGAGCCGAGCAAAGTCGGGATCGTGATTATCAGTGCGGACCGTGGGCTCTGCGGCTCCTACTCGACCAACTTGCTTAAAAAAGTGCAGGAAGTGCTGCGCACCGGTGGTGTGGACGGCGGTGCGGTGACGCCGGAGACGACCAAGCTGCTGCTGGCGGGGCGCAAAGTGCAGACCTACTTCCGCCGCCGTCCGTATCCGATCGCGGGTGAGTTCGTACTCAACATGACCAATCCCACTTTTGCCGAGGCGCAAGAGATTGCCAAACAGGCGCGGGATCTCTACACGAGCGGCGACGTGGATATTATCTACCTGGTCTACACCAAGTTTCTCTCCGCGCTCGTGCAGAAGCCGATGATGGTTCAGATGCTCCCGATGGTGGCAGAAGACAACGACGATGGCAGTGCGGCGGCCAGCGCGGACTATATTTTCGAGCCCGATGCCGAGACACTCTTTGGCAACATGCTTCCCCGCTCCGTAGACACGCTGGTCTACCAGGCGCTCATCGAGTCCGTGGCCAGTGAGCACGGTGCCCGTATGACTGCCATGTCTAGCGCAACAGATAACGCCGGAAAGATGATCGCAGGCCTAACGCTTGCTGCCAACCGTGCACGCCAGGCCAGTATCACCAAAGAACTCGCCGAGATCGTGGGCGGTGCCGACGCGCTCAAGGGCTAAGGGCTAGAGAAAAAAGAAAACCGCCGTCGGCAAGCTTGCCGACGGCGGTTTTTTGCTTTTAGAGCGTTCCGAGGAACTCCAGCAAAAGGCTCCTCGCTTCAGAGATTATTCGCCTCAGGGGATATGCACTTTCCAGAGGATGCCCTCACGGTGTAGCTCTGTCAAGTCGCTGTTGCCATCTGAGGGGGTGGTGATCACGGTGGCACGCTCCGCCCGAACAACAATACGAGTGACGGTTCGAGGGTCGAACTGCACGAACTTCCCAAACTCTCTCAGATCTCTCAGAGAGGCCGTTGTGCCTAGTTTCTCCTCCTGACGATCCCACGATGCTAGGGTCTCTTTGGAGGCCAGCTCCCGCATCGCCGAGTAGTCGGCTTTGTGCGCGGCGGCAAAGTAGCGCTTGAGTAGTGCGACAAGAGGATGGCTCTGTGCTTCTTCGCCGGTGACGATCTTCTTCAGAGGGGGCAGGAGGCTGATGCGCGCACGGAACGTGGCCTCGTAGCGAGCAGAAGCTGTCGCTTCCGAGGTCACCTTGCCCTCAATGACCCCATCGGCGATTTTGAGCTCGGTGAAGTGTTTTTTGCCCTTGATGGTGAAGCTGCTGACGGCTCTAGGGCGGGGTGGATAGACTAGCCCGGAGAAGTTCTCGGCAGGATCAGGTTTGTGGAACTCAAACTCCACCCCGGCCAGCTTGCCATCTTGCTGGAGTGGATAGCGCCCCTGCGTTCCCTCCCGCGCTTTCATCGCCACAGGTTGGTCGGTGAGCAGCAGGCGCAGGAGTTTGCGCGGCGGATCGGACGCATCGTCGGCACACTCAAAGGCGTAGGCAAACTTGAGAAGCGTGGCTTTCCCGCCCAGTGTGAGGGTGCCCTCGGCGGTCTGAAAAAATCCCATGCGCTATTATTCTCTGATTTGAGAGGGATTTCCTGTTGCGCCAGCGAACCAGAGTCTACGATGCATCGTGGCGTACTCACTCTCGCTCTGGGAACACTTCCTCTCGCTCTCGCCCTGGCCGCTCCGCAGCCACAGGGCTCGTCGGAGCTTTTTGAAAAATCCGTTCGTCCCCTGCTGGCGGAAAAGTGTCTGTCTTGTCACGGTGCGGCGCAGCAGCTTGGGGGTGTGCGGCTGGATCAGAAGCTCTCCCTCACACAAACACAAAAACTAATCACCGCAGTGGGCTATCAGGGCACGGTTAAGATGCCGCCGTCGGGCAAGCTTCCCGAGAGCGAGCGAGCGGCACTGACAAGCTGGGCACAGAGCGGGGCGAGCCTACCCCCCAGCCCTACCACCCTCGCTTCGCGGGGTACCCGGGCGGGGGGGATTATGGGGTGGCCCTACTCGCCGGTGAAGCCCGGACTTGCACCGCCGGTTGTGGGGGCGCGGACAGATATAGATGCCTTTCTGCTGGCGAAGCTCAAAACTAAAGGGCTGGGTTTCGCGCCCAAAGCCGATAAACGCATGCTTATTCGGCGAATTAGCTTCGATCTCACTGGCTTGCCACCCACACCCGAGCGTGTCGAGGCGTTTGTGCGAGATGTGCGCCCCGATGCGTATGGAAAACTTACCGACGAACTACTTGCCTCCTCTGCGTATGGCGAGCGCTGGGGGCGGCACTGGCTGGATGTGGCACGCTACGCCGACTCCGCCGATGCGCGGGGCCTAGGGAGCGAGGGCGATATTAGCGAGGCGTGGCGCTACCGCGACTGGGTGATTTCCTCGCTTAATACCGATCTGCCCTACACGCAGTTCATCAAGCAGCAGCTCGCGGGCGATCTTTATGGCGATCCCGTCCCGACGGGATTTCTGGCGATTGGCAACTGGGGCAACGGCGATGCGGACAAAGATAAAATTCTGACGGACATCGCCGACGATCAAGTGGATGTGACGAGCCGCGCTTTCTTGGGACTCACGGTCGGGTGTGCACGGTGCCACGACCATAAGTTCGACCCGCTCTCGACGAAAGATTACTACGCGATGGCGGGGGTTTTCTTCTCCAGTCATATTTTGCCCAAGCTCACTCCCAAGGGCGCGGGCGAGGTGATGCTCCGAATTCCCCTGGAAACCCCGGCACAAAAAGCGGCCCGTGAAAAGCTTGCCGTGGTCGAAAAGCAGCTCGCTGACGAGCGCTCAGCGGCGCGCAAGGCCGTCGCACTGGCCTGGGCAAAAGAAGCGGCGCAGGGCCGCATCCCCGAGAATACGGCGCGCCACTGGCAAGAGTTTCTTGGGCTGGCTCCGCCAACACTTCGCACCCCGTTTTACAGCGTGGGCGGAGTCTCCGGTGTGGATGGCGTGAAGGGCGAGAAAGATGCCCTGAGCGCGACCGTCAACACAACCCGCAAAGAGCAGCGTATCCTGACCTTCACACTTCCGCCGCGCTCTGTCAATGTCCATCCCAGCCCCCAAGGTGGAGTCGGCGTGCTCTGGGAGGCGTTTCTGGACGATACTGTGACGGTTCGGGCAACCCTGGCGGATGCCGATCCCGCTTGTGGGGATGGTTTTGCATGGGAGATTCGCCACGGCGAGAAAGTGCTCACCTCGGGCAAAGTCATCAACGGTGGCTCCGTCACGATCCCTCCGCAGCAAGTTAGCGTCAAGAAAGGCGAGTCCCTAGTTGTCTGCGTCCTGCCCGGCGGCGAATACAGTTGTGACACCACCACCGTGACCTGCGAGGTTTTTGGCGGCGGCTTCTTTACGCTTGCCAACGATGCTCTTGATCAAGGGGCCGATTTAGGGGAGTTTAGCGGCGATCTGGGAAGCTGGCGCTTCGTGGATCTGGCTCCGCAGAAACGTGCACCGGAGGCGGAGGCTATCCGTGTCGCTTGGAACGCGGGTGCAAAAGACAAAGCGCTCCAGCTCGCCCTGGCGCTTCCGCCCGACAAGAGCCCCTTCGTCCCAGATAACGACCGCGTGTTGCCGAAGGAAACCCGCGCTCATTTACAAGCTCTGGAGTACGAGCGCCTCTCTCTCCGCACGGGCACGGCTCCTCAGTTTGCCAATGGGATCGCAGAGGGCGGCGTCCCCGGAACGCCGCATGAGGGCGTCCACGATGTGAAAGTGCACAAACGGGGCCGCTACGATAATTTAGGCGAGCTGGTACCGCGTGGCGCTCCGGTCGTGCTGGGCGGTGGGCCCCTCAAAATAGCATCGGGGAGCGGGCGGCGCGAACTCGCGGAGTGGATCGCGAGTGACAAAAACCCGATGACGGCGCGGGTGATCGCCAACCGGCTCTGGCAGGGGCACTTTGGGCGCGGGATTGTCGCCACGCCCAGCAACTTCGGAGCCCTCGGCGAGAAAGCCACGCACCCGGAGCTGCTGGACTGGCTGGCAAGCGAGCTCATGGCGGGAAATTGGTCGCTCAAGGCGCTCCACAAGCGCATCGTCACCAGCGATGCCTACCAGCAGTCGTCCGTGCCGTCTGCTCTTGCCCTTGCTCGCGATACCGATAACCGCCTGCTCTCCCGTGCGCCTCGCCGACGGTTAGAGGCAGAAGCGCTCCGTGATGCCTTGCTTTCTGCCTCGGGTAAGCTCGACAGAACGCCCGGTGGCCTCGCCTTCCGCGAGGTTTCGACCCCGCGCCGGACGGTCTATTCGATGACGATCCGCTCGGACAGAACTGGCTTCGGGCCGCTCTTCGACAGCGCTGACCCGACCAACAGCGCGGAGAAACGCACGCTCTCCACGGTCGCTCCGCAGGCGCTGTACTTACTCAACAGCCCCTTCGCTCTGGAGCAAGCGCTGGCCCTTGCCGCCCGCCTCAAAACCCGGCCCGGCACCGACTCCGAGCGCATCGCCTACGCCTACAAATTGCTCTACGCCCGCCCGCCGTCGGCCAAAGAGCTTGCCCTCGGCCAGAGTTTTCTCACAAAAATGGGCACCGAGGGCTGGGATGCCTACGCTCAAGCGCTGCTCTGCGCCAACGAGTTCTGCTATGTGGACTAAGTGGCTCGCTCCCATGAACGGGAGCGTCTTATTGTCGTCGCAAGCTCCGACACGAAGGGCGTGCCGCCCATACCGAGCAAATTTGGTTATGGCCCGAAGTGGCCTTTGTGTCCGAGGCACGAGGACAATAACACGCCCCGGTTCATCGGGGCGGTTTAACGGTACAATTTTGCCATGCATCTA
>NZ_JAYUPA010000955.1:0-7969 GCF_043760365.1 Armatimonas sp. | reverse complement strand
TATCCCCGACTCCGATGCCGCGTGGGCACTCTACAAAGACAAGCCCTGGCCCGAGCCCGCCCGGCGCTACGCCGCGATGGTGACGATGCTCGACCGGCAGGTGGGGGAGCTGATGGCTCTGCTCAAAGGGCTGAAGCTCGATAAAAACACGCTCTTTATGTTCAGTGGCGACAACGGTGGCAACGATTATTTTGTTACCAAAGACGCGCCGCGCGGGGTGCACAGCGCAAATAAAAACCCAAAAACGGGAGTCGAGTTTCGGGGCAATAAGGGCAAGCTCTATGAGGGCGGCTTGCGAATTCCCGCGTTTGCCTGGTGGCCGGGAAAGATTGCGCGGGGCCGCACCAGTGAGCACCTCTGGTACTTTCCCGATGTGTTGCCCACGCTTGCCGAGCTCGGCGGCGCGACCGCTCCCAAAGACACCGATGGTGTCAGCTTTCTGCCGGAGCTACTTGGAAAACCGCAAAAACCGCATGAGTTTCTCTACTGGGAGATCGCAGGACAGACCGCGATCCGGCAGGGCGACTGGAAGGCAATCCAGCCCGGCAAGAGCGCCGTCTGGGAGCTCTACGATCTAAAAAACGATGTGAGCGAGGCGCACAACCGCGCCGAGGATAAGCCCGAGATTCTCGCCCGGCTCCGTGCGCTTGCGGCGCAAGCGCACACGCCCGCCCGCGTTGGCACCTACAGCCGAGCTGACCTGCACGCGCGAGACCGTGCCGCCAAGTTTGGCAATAAACCCATCGAAAAGAACATAAACTGGCCCGTGCCGGGGTTGCTCTCTCGCAAAGATTGGAAGCTGGTGCGGGTAAGCAGTGAGAATGCTGATAACCAGAAGTTCGGGCGTAATGCCCTTGATGACGACCCGAACACGCTCTGGCACACGCAGTTCACCGGTGGCGTGGCTCCCCCACCCCATGAGCTTCTAATTGATCTAGGGGCGCCTCATACCATCACAGCCTTTGTCTGCCTGGCACGTCAGGACGCGAGCTGGAACGGGGCCATTAAAGAGCTTGAGTTCTGTATCAGTGACTCACCGGAGCGCTTGGGAGCGCCCGTGGTTAAAGCGACGCTGACGAAGACCAAAGCGGCGCAGGAGATCAAGTGCCCTCCTACCGGGGAGAGGGTATAGTATCCCAACCCTATAAAGTAAAAGTGTAAAAGAGTAAAGACTCATCCATGAAGATTGCCATTGATCTCGAAGGTACCCTGGTTTCTGAGTACGGCGAGTTTCCCGCAGAGCGTACCCAGGGCCTTGCAAGGCTCTTGTTCTTGTTCTCCCTTCGTCGAGATGCCCGTCGGCTTCTGCAGGATCTGGCACAGGCAGGGCACACGCTCACACTCTACACGGAGCACCCGCTGCGTGTGCCTAAACTGCGGCTCTGGTGCTGGATTCTCAAGCTCCCCTTCCACAATATTGTCACGCAGGAGAGGGCGCTGAAAGTGGCACAAAAGCACCAGATTCGCCAGCGGAAGCGCTTTGAAAAAGACCTGAAGGCACTGGGGCTGACGCACTTTGGGAAGGAGCCCCAGGCTGTCTGGCCGCCGTGTGCAGGCCAGGAGCTGCTTCTGGATGACGATCCCCGGCATATCGAGGCTGCGTGGCGCTCAGGGGTACGCGGCATCCTGGTTACCAACCGCGATGCTGACTGGACCGCCGGTATCCGAGCGGCTTGTCTAGCGGGCGAGAGCGCAGAATCCGTCGCGCTCGTATAAAGCGCCAAAGTCAATGGGGAAGCGCTAGGCGATAATCCCCTTGGCAACAGTGCCCGCCACATCCGTTAAGCGGTAGTTGCGGCCCCCGTAGAAGTAGGTGAGCTTGGTGTGATCCATGCCCAGCAGGTGCAGGATCGTGGCGTGCAGATCGTGGACGTGGCACTTGTCTTTTACCGCGTAGAAGCCATAGTCGTCGGTCTCGCCGTAGCGGAAGCCCGTTTTTACGCCGCCGCCTGCCAGCACCATCGTGAAGCCGTGCGGGTTGTGGTCGCGGCCATCGTCGCCCTGGGCCACGGGAGTACGTCCGAACTCCCCACCGATCACCACCAGCGTGTCTTTGAGGAGCCCACGCGACTTTAGGTCTTTAATCAAGCCCGCAATCGGCTTATCCACCTCGGCGGCGTTGCTCGTGTGGTCTTTTCTCAGATCGCCGTGCTGATCCCATTTATAGGAGTGGGTCACCTGCACAAAGCGGACGCCTTTTTCGGAGAAGCGCCGGGCCAGTAGGCACTGGTGCCCAAAGTTGCGCGTCTTAGGATCATCGAGGCCGTAGAGTTTTTTTGTCGCCTCAGACTCACTCGCGATCTCTTGCAGCTCCGGTGCAGCGAGCTGCATCTTAAAGGCCAGCTCAAAGGAGTTGATCCGCCCCTCCATCGCCGGATCGGGGCCAGAGTGCGCGAGATGCTCCCGCCCCAGTTGTCCGAGAAGCTCCAGCTCCAGCTTCTGCGCCTCGCTGGGCGTCTCGGTGTTCTGGATAAAGGGAATCTTCGCCTGGCCCGCATCAATGCTCGCGTTGCCAATGGGTGTGCCTTGGGTCCAGGCGGGCAAGAACGCCGAGCTCCAGTTGCCGACCCCGCCGTGCGTGAGAGTGGGGCAGATGGTCAGAAAGCCCGGTAGATTTTGATTCTCCGTGCCGAGGCCGTAGGTGATCCACGAGCCCATGCTCGGGCGCACGAACGTGTCGCTGCCGGTGTGCAGCTCCAGCAAGGCCCCACCGTGGCGCGAGTTCGACGCGTGCATGGAGTGGATAAAGCACAGGTCGTCCACACAGCCCCCCAGATGCGGAAAGAGGCTACTCACCTCAATACCGCTCTGGCCGTAGCGTTTGAACTCCCATGGGCTCTTGAGGAGATTTCCTGTCGGACTGGAGACGATGCGTGGGATCGTGCCCGGAAACGGCTTGCCTGAGTCGCGGGTGAGCAGCGGCTTGGGATCAAACGTGTCCACTTGCGACGGCCCGCCGTGCAAAAACACAAAGATCACCCGCTTGGCCTTCGCGGGAAACGGCGGCACTTTGGGCAGGAGCGGGTTGCTGCTGTTGCCTTGAGCCTTTGCCTCTTGATCGAGCAGGCTCAGGAGGGCTAGGTTGCCAAAACCAATCGCACTGCTTTTCAGAAGCGCACGGCGAGAAAATTCAGATCTAATCAACATAGAGAAACTCATTGGCAGCGATTAGGGATTTGCAGAGGCTCTGCCAGGCGCTCAGGCGCGGGTTGGGCGCTTTGGCGTAGGCGGCCTCAAAACGCACCAGGAAGTCGAAGGCGCGGAGAAGCTCGGCGGTTGTGGCCGGGCGTCCGTAGCAGGTAAGGTAGAGCAGGCGCACGCGCTCGGCGTCGTCTAGGTCGGTCTGTTTGAGTAGCGCTTCAGATTGGGCTTTGGTGGCACTGAGAACCACACTACTATTGAGCATGAACAGTGCTTGCGGCGCGACCGTGGTGCTGGGCCGATCACCGTTCATCACCGTCGGGTCGCCAAAATCAAACGCTGTGTAGACATCGTACAGAGCGCTGCGAACCACGGGCAGATAGACGGCGCGGCGGCGACTGTCGTACTTAACCGGGTCGGCGTTGGCGGTGCTGGTGACATACTGCCGGGGCCTAAAATTCAGCAGCGTCCCGCCCATCGTCTTGTCCAGCGTCCCGGCGACGGCCAGAATGCTATCGCGGATCGCCTCGGCTTCTAAGCGATGCCTGGGAAAGCGCCAGAGCAAGTGGTTGTCCGGGTCGAGCGCGGCGGCTTTCGCATCAAATTTCCCGCTCATCAAGTACGTGTTGGTGAGCATCAGCCGCTTATGGAGTTTTTTGAGGCTCCAGCCATCTTCGTTCACAAAGCTGACCGCGAGCCAGTCCAGCAATTCGGGGTGCGTCGGCAAGTCCCCCAGCGTCCCAAAGTTATCTACCGAACCAACTAAGCCGCGCCCGAAGCGCCAGCGCCAGACGCGGTTGACAAAGACCCGCGCCGTGAGCGGGTTCTTCACATCCGTGAGCCACTGCGCCAGCTCCAGCCGCCCGCTACTATTCATCGGCAGTGCGGGCTGGTTCTCCCCTGAGATGGCGGTGGGGAAGCGGCGGAAGCACTCCTCACCCAGCGTGAGATAATTGCCACGCAGGTGCACTTTGAGATTCGTCGGTGTTCCCTCGCTCACGGACATCGCATGCGGCAGATCGGGCTTTGATTTTTCCAGTGCCGTGCGTTCGTCGTCGAGGCGCTTGAGTTCTGCCTGAACGGGCGCGGGGAAGAGGCGGTCGGGCTTGTCAGGCAGCTCCAGCCGCGCTTCCAGACCATTTTTGAGGCGCTCCGCAAGTCCGGCAACCAGCTCGGGAATTAGCCCCGTCTCCGCCGCGACCGCCTCCAGGCTCTGGGTAAGCGGCGCATCGGGCCGGGCGATGAGCAGCAGCTTATCAATATGCGGGAAGTAGCTATCGCGCTCCAGCGTGAGCGTATTGGTTCCGGCTTTCAGCGCAAAAATGCCCTCCGCGAACCACTGCTGGTGCTGCGGATAGAACCCACTCGTCACTTTTCCGGCGGCGTTAGAGGCTACCAGAGTGCCATTCACATAGACCCGCACGGGCCTCGGATCGCCTGAGGCGTAGCGCAGATCGAGCTGGTACGGCCCCGCAGTGGGCACGGGAATCTCGTACTCGGTGCGGTTGGGGTACTTCTCGGCATTTACCAGGACGCCGATCTCTTTGCCAAAGCCGCCTTTGTCTTTATTGACATTTCCCCTGGTGAAGTCCTCGGCCTCGCGCAAAAGCGCTCCAGCAGGCACCGCACCGTTGGGTGTAGAGATCGCGGCGCTTAGGGTCACCGCAGCTTTCTGCGTAGCGAGCAGGCGGCGGGCGGCAGTTTCGTAGGCGGAGGTCTGCGGACGTACCTGCTCAAGGAGAATTTTCTCGGCTGACTCGCGCTTTTTATTGGCATTGTCACGCCGGGTCTTGATCTGCGCCTCAAGTGCGGCAAGCTTTTCCTGGTCCTCTTTGGGGGCCAGTGGGCGCTCGTTCCAATCGGCCATGTTCTTAAAATTAAGCATGGTCTTGGTGGACTTAAAGATGCCTGCCAGCGCGTAGTAGTCTCTGGCCGGGATGGGGTCGAACTTGTGGTCATGGCAGCGTGCACAGCCGATCGTCAGGCCGATAAATGTCTTGCCGAGCGTGTCCACTTGCTCATCTATAATATCGAGCTCCTGCTTTACCGGATCGTCCTCGGCGAGCATCTTAGGGCCAAGTGCCAGATAGCCCGTGGCGATAATGCCCTCGTCGCCCGCCCCGGGCAGTAAATCCCCGGCGAGCTGTTCCTGAAAAAAGCGATTGATGGGCTTGTCCGCATTGATCGCGTTGATCACGTAGTCGCGGTAGCGCCAGGCGTTCGCATAGACTAGGTTTTCGTCTACGCCGTTGGAGTCGGCATAGCGCGCCACATCGAGCCAGTGCCGTCCCCAGCGCTCGCCGTAGGTAGGAGAGGCCAGCAATCTGTCCACCACGCGGGCAAATGCACCGGGCTGTGTGTCGGCCAGAAACGCGTCTATTTCTTGGGGTGTTGGAGGCAAGCCCGTGAGATCAAAGGTCGCGCGGCGGATCAGTGTGCGCCTATCAGCAGGCGGCGCGGGCTTCAGCCCCTTCTCTTCCAGCTTCGCCAGCACGAGAGTATCTAAGGGATTCTGTGCCCACCAGCGTGCCTTGACTTTGGGGAGTGTCGGTGCTACTTTAGGCGGCACAAACGCCCAGAATGCGCCTTTGGGTTTTGTCGGCGATTTTGCCGCGCTTGGCCAAGGCGCCCCGGCGGCGGCCCAGCTTGTGAGTGTGGCTCGTTCCTCGGCAGGCAGCTTGCCCGACGGTGGCATCTTGATGCTTCCTGTGTAGCTCACTGTGGCGATGATTTGCTTCGCTTGTGCGAGCGAGATCGCCTTATCCAGCCTCAAATTGCCGAGCTGCTGATTCGGGCCATGACAAGCCACGCAGCGTGCCAGAAGTGCCGGGCGCACTTTGGACTCAAATGCTTGCGTACTATTAAATGCTTGTGTACTGCTTTGACTCTGGCCGGGAGCGGGCACAGCCAGCGCTCCCAGAATCAGAAGGGGTGTCGCGAGAAGATAGCCTGCTGAGAGAAATTTCATGGTGGTTATAATTATTATAGCCGGTTTAGCCCACAGATTCACCGAAGTTTATCGGTGATCTCCTCAAACTTCAGAGGGTTTTGCAGCGTCGAGTAGTAGCTCTTATCCGGCAGGCGTGGGAAATTCTCCCCGTAGACATGCGTCAGAATCAAGCGAAAGGTGTTGATGGGCGTGAGGTCGTCGGTGAGATATGGTGCGCCGCCGGGGACGAGCACAGCCTGGAAGTTAGAGAACGCCTCGTTTAAGTTCGTGCGCTCGGGGCTCTTCCAGTCGGTCTGCATGCGTGAGCCATGATCGCCCATCAGAACAATTACTGCGGGGCGCGTCTTGTTTTTCTGGAGCGCGTCCATGGCCTCTAGCACCTTCTGATTGATGGCCAAGAGCTGATTGGTGTAGCCCGTACGATAGGCTTTTTCATTGCCTTGCCCGAAATCGGTGGCATCTCCAAGGGAGAACTGCGCCTTGGCGGGATAGATCGCCTCGCCATTGCGGCCCAGCACAAACGGAGGATGCGGTGCGAGAACATGCACAAAGACAAACTTCGGGCCAGGAATGCGTGCGGCATCTGTAATATGCGAAAGGCTCGCCTGAAGCTGTGCACGATGCTTATCGTAGGCAGGGTGATCATTGTAGAGTAGAAAAGCCAAGGGGGTGAGTGAGAGCAAGAGGCGCTCGTAGGGGCTTTTATCGGAGAGCATGGGGCCAGTATCCGTGAGGCGTTGGTCTGCGTTGAGTAGCGCGGTCGGGGGAAAACCGCTGGGCACATCAATGATCTGGTAGCCACGGGTGCGTAGAAGCGCGACCAGCCGATTGTTTTGAATCCAACCCGCGCCTTGCTCCACTCCGCTCGCGCTCGGATTCGACGGCAGATACTCCAGATTTAGCGTGGCGGCCACGGCCAGCACGGTCTGAATGTAGTTTGCGTGGCTCTTGCGCAGCACCCGAAAGCCGCGTGTCTCCAGCGCCTGCAAAAACGGCGTGTTATCCAACCCATAGAGTGCCTGAAGCTGGTCCTGACGGCCATAGGCATCCAGCACAATGCAGTAGAGATCCGGCATCTTAGTATCCGTTTTGCGTTCTGTCTTCGCCATGGGAGAGAGAACAGGGGCTTTGGTCACCGGGAACTCGGTTGAGGCACTAGGCTTGAAAAGCGAGTAGAGCGCCATACTTAGGTAGCTCAGACCCACAGCCCAGATTGGAAGCAGTGCTTTTTTCGTATCGTAGCGCCCCCACAGAACGGCACCGAGCACGCCGCTTAAAAGGAGTAGCCAGCCGACTATCTTTCGTCCTTCCAGCGAGAAATCCAAAAGACCTGGAAAGATGAGGACGAAGATCATCCGCAAGGACATTTCCAGAGGAGGGGCCATCAGCGCGAAAGAAAAGAAGGCGAAGAGAGATATAGAAAGCGCGAGTGGGGCCCGGCCCGGCGTGCGGTGGCTCAGGAGGTAAAACAATCCAAAGAGTATCCCTGACCCAGCCAGCACGAGCAGCAGCGGCCTGAGAAGCTCCTGGGCTTGAATCTCTGCGCGGTTGATCGCGTAGAGTGAGAGCAGAGGGGCCAGTGCAAAACACAGAGGGTGGAAAAAGGAGAGGAAATGCGCAAGACGCTTCACTGATTTTTTGCCTTCAACAAATAGAGAGTGCGCTCGGTGCCGGGTACGGGTGCGCGGCGCAGGCAGGTAAAGTGCGGCTCCAGCGCGGCCTCGAAGCCGGCTTGTGTGTAGCTTGGGAAGATATCGGGGCGGTGTGCCAGCAGGCGCTTAACTTGGGAGTCAGACTTGGGGACGAACTCGACGATCACTTGGCGGCCCGCCTTCGCGAGAAAGGCTAGAATGCGTGGCAGTGGCGTGTTATTGGCCA
>NZ_JAYUPA010000954.1:0-2831 GCF_043760365.1 Armatimonas sp. | reverse complement strand
AACAAGGCAAATGTCAGCAGTCCCTGGGATACCTTCAAGTTCGTGGATGACTCGAAAGGGCGTGTGGACATCCATGTTGAAGTTTGGGACGAGGATATGCCGACAAAGCCTGATGACCATTGCGATATCAATCCGGCAG
This sequence comes from Armatimonas sp., assembly GCF_043760365.1. Classification (GTDB taxonomy): domain Bacteria; phylum Armatimonadota; class Armatimonadia; order Armatimonadales; family Armatimonadaceae; genus Armatimonas. The sequence continues at coordinate 2,692 of NZ_JAYUPA010000954.1, read as the reverse complement.
ATAATAAGCAAGATCTAGACATGACTCTCAACACTCGAAACCAGGAGCTGAGTGGGGATGTTCGAGGGATCTTTGACAACCACGATAAGCCTTGGGGGGAGGGCGGCAAGGCAAAAGATCGTGCCTTTATGCGTGCCTACTGCTGCTCCCGCAAGCTTGCGGATCTCCCGCCGGACAATAATGACGAGCAGGCTTCTGTCTCCGTCGCTAAAGCGTCCGCCGGGCCAGCAATCCTCTCTTTGCTCGCTCTGGGGATCGTGGGTGGCGTAGTGGTGAAGCGTCGCTGAAAAAAGAGCCTGGCAGTTTTCTGCCAGGCTCTGAAATTTGGAGGCGAACTCTAGGAGGATCCGTTAGTTGTCGTTGCCGTGGTCGCCATCCTCATGCCCGTGGCGTGCATCGTTGCCCCAGCCGCCACGTCCACGCTCGTCGCGGAAGTGCTCCGTGTCACGCTCCCAGCCCCGGTCTTTGGTGGTATCTACCACGCCCACTTCAACGGCGGTGAGGGTGTTGGTTGATGCATCATAGGTTCCACCCACAATGGCATTGGGAGTCGCGGCTAGGGCGGCGAAGAACGCGGCTTGGGTTTGCGTGGTTCCGGCATCTCCTCGGTAGATTGTGGAGGCGCTGGTGACAATTTTTACCGTTGTCTGGCTGAGTTTCAAGTCATGAGCACGAGCAACCGTCAGCGTGAAGGTACCATTGGTTGCATCAAGGGCACGGGCGGCTCCGGCAGCACGTGCCCGGTCCTCGTCTGTCTCGTGCGACGGTGCCCCTGCGCCACGCACTTCTATCCGAGTGGCGACCAGCGTATCCGTGCTCGTGTCCAGCGTTCCGGTCACTTCCACGATGCTGCCCTGGGCGAGAGTCGCGCCGAAGAGTGCCGTTGCTGCAGTTGTGACGACCGTGACACTCATCCCGCGGCCTCGACTGAGGGTGAAGGAGAGCACGGGATCGGTGCCGGTCAGAGCGCTCACCACGCCGTGGTAGTCGTCTTTCTCATGCCGAGCGGGGTTGTTTAGTCCCGAGCCATCACCCTCAACCAGTGCGGGGAGAACCTTGCTGCCGCGCAGGATAAACCGAGCCAAGTCAAAGTCCACACAGATGGTCGCCGAGCTGCTCGCACTCACTGTCTTAGGAGAGCGGAATGTCACGGCGATCACCGGCTGACCGGAGGAGTTCGTGGGAATACTCGCGTCCACCGCAATCGGATTGCCCACCGCGACTCCGGCCTTGAATAGCTGCATCGTGGAGCCAATCGTGACACTCACCCCGGTGTAGACTCCCTCAGGAACCGTTGCTGTGCTCAGGAACGCGTAACGCGCACCGCTGGCATCACGCAGGGTCTTGAGATCAATCTGCCGTCCGCTGGGATCGTCAAAGACCACCACGGGAGCACCGCCGCCCTGCGCAACCAGCTCGACATGGTAGATCGTCGCCCACACATGGCCGAAGTCCTCGCGGAAGCTATCGGTCAAAAGCACCGTCGCCTTGCCGCCTGTGGTCGCCGTTCCCGCGCCGCTGCCGCCACAGCCTGCCAGCGCCAGTGCGCTCAGTGCCATGCTCAGTGCTGTAATCTTCACAAATTTCATTGGTTATTGTTCTCCATTCCGAAGTCGTGTCGGATTCACTAAGTAAGAAGCCACTTGTGGGGCGGAAAATACAGCGTGGGGCAATTATTTCACCGCGATAATCGCCCCTCGTATCGCCCCCATGACTCGTATCGCCCCCATGAACGGGGGCGTGTTATTGTCCTCGTGCCTCGGACACAAAGGGCGTGCCGCCCATGCCGAGCAAACTCGGTATGGCCCGGAGGGCCTTTGTGTCGGAGTCTGCGACGTCAATAAGACGCCCCCGTCCATGGGGGCGAATACGGGGCGATTCACCGTGAACCCTTTGGCGTCCTTTGGGAACCAAAGTCGCAGGAGTAAAAATTCACGATGAAAACGACCACTTCCATTGCCGCACTACTTGGCGTCAGCCTAGCCGCTGGCGGCGCTACCCTCTTGCGTAGCCGCGCACAGGCGCCCACCTTGCCCACACAGATCCCGAGCAATTCTGTCTTGTTCCCAGAGCTGGGGCCGATCTCCGCGATGCCTGCTGCACCCGCAGTCCCCCAAGAAACGCCGGGCTGCCTGCGCATCGAGAACACAAATGCACTTTGCCCTTTGCGACACACCGATGTCAAGGCGCATATTTCAGGGATGGTGGCGCGGGTCACCGTGACACAGCTCTTTGAGGGGCCACGAGATGGGGGAGCCGTCGAGGCGATCTACACGTTCCCTCTGCCCGAGAACGCCGCCGTGGACGACATGACCATCAAGATCGGCAAAGAGGGTGTGATCAAGGGGACAATCAAGCGGCGCGACGAGGCACGCCAGATCTATAATGCCGCGCGGGCGGCGGGGCAGACGGCGGCGCTTTTGGATCAAGAGCGAGACAATATCTTCACGCAGTCTATTGCGAACTTACTGCCCGGTGAGCAAGTGGCGGTACAGATCTCCTACGTTATGCCTCTCAAGTACGAAGACGGTCACTACGAGTTCGTGCATCCACTCGTCGTAGGGCCGCGCTACGGCGGTGTCGCGGATAACCAGCCACTCGGCGTGCGCTCGGGTCATGATGTCTCGGTGAGCGTGAACTTAGATGCGGGCCTTGCGTTAGGTGAGCTGGCGGCGCAGCTCCATGCCGTAAA
>NZ_JAYUPA010000953.1:0-8004 GCF_043760365.1 Armatimonas sp. | reverse complement strand
TTCGGTCTACTCGCTCGCTCAGCATAGAACGCAGCCGTTCTGCCGCCAACTGTGCACCAGCGACCACGTCGCTTCCAGCACGGAAGGCAAGTGTCTGTCCCGAGATGGGTTGCGTAAGGAATACCTCGCTGTGCCGCAGTAGGCTTAGTATTTTATCATATTCAGTTACCATTTGAGTTCGTCTTCTTTCATTTATAGTTATCAAAAGCCCCTTCTAGGGCAAAATCTAAAGGGCGTTTCTGAACTAGCGTTTTGCGACCAACAATTTCACGAACTTTTGGTGCGTCAATACTTCGTACAGCACGTTCCCAACTCGCTTGACTAACCTCCGTAACAGATGGAGCAAGTGTTTCAACCAGTTGCTTTGAGATATCGTTGCGATGTGACAAACGCTCATGGTGCCCCAATATAAGGATGATGATGGGGGCAACGACAGCCGTCATGAGAGGAGGAAAACCAAAGATGAACAATTTCCCACCTGTAATAGCAGTGGATAACAGATGCTGCATTGGTATTTCTGCAAGACCTCCACAACAAAGTAGAGGGATAACAGACGCGGGTATAGTCTTCCGTAGCGGCAGGCGTACTGTTGACTTCGATTTAATTTGTGGAATGGGAAGTGCTTTGACATATTTGGAATCATTATCACGAAAAACCTGTGCAACATAAGCAGTAATATCAACAGCGACACCATCAAGACTCATATAATCAAAATCTTGCAGAATTTGCTTGGCAATCACTTTGTCATCGAATAATGGCGCACCCGATGATATTTTTGTGGTTACACTATCGCGCCGCTGAGATAGCAGTTCTTCAAGGCCAGGAGATTGTCGTGATAAATTTCCCAGAAGTGTATCGGGAAGTGTATCTATAATGGATTTTTGGCTAGCAAGTAGTTGTGAACAGGTCTTCTGAGTGCGTGGCAGGTTGATTTGATTTTTTTCCAAGATGGGAGAAATCCTACCAAGTGCTCTATCGTGATACTGTGGCCATTCACGAGAAAACCATTCACAAAATAGGTCAATAGCGGCAGCACGAATATCGTCACGTGGAGACCAGATGCGAAATAACGTTCCATACCGATAGAGGCTGTTCTTAGCACCAGAGGACTCTTGATGACCATTGCCAAATGTTCGGACAAACGTATCGAGCTGATCTATTTCACCATCTAGTCTTTCGGTTTTGGTGCGAAGACTATGAAATGAATCATCCGGGTAGATAGTTTTGAGTGCTCCATCAGCACTGGCTAATATAGCCTCGGCGGACTCGACAGTATATTTACGAGTACAAATAAAATGCGATTTCACTATTTGCTCTGCACGACTCAACGCTTCATTGAGTGTATTTACAATAACTTGTTGTTCAACATTTGCTGCTCCAAAAACCCGTTTTATATTATTAGAAAAGCCACCAGGAAGTTGTGGCATATCCAAATAAGGCATTGATATCGTCAGATTCTTAATATCAGGGGGGAAAATACGTGCATCTAGTTGTCGTGTTTCCGCACGGCCTCCAGATTGGAGGACAACTTGTTGTAAACGTTGCCCAGCGGCAATACTACTGCCTTGTGCCCGCACATAATCACCTACCCGACCTAAGTCGGTACGTGCATCTTGACTTAATTCTTCAATTAGTAATATTTCAGTAATTTTACTCTGGAAGAGGCGTTCTAATGTGGCCGATTTTTCACCAGAGACACCAAAAAGAGAGAATCTGATACTATCATGATTAGCAAGTTCCACTAGCAAATTCGCAATTTTCTGGCATATATCAGAGTCGAATACATTCTGTTTTCCTAGATCATCACTTTTCAATCCTATACGTTTAAGGTAAGTTGCTCGCCGTTCTGAGTGTCGCGTTTTCACCTCACGTAAGAGTCGCTCGCTTGTAGCATTGCAATAAAGTGAAAGCTGGGTGACGTTATTAATTAGATTGTCACCAATGGCACGGAGATGTTTCGCCGCAAACCTTGCTTGAACGCCAAGGAATGACTCGGTCTCTTGTTGCTTAATTGCAGATGCTCGTGGCCCTAGTGCTGTTAAGTGGTTCCGCAGTTCAGGTATGCCTAGCCCCTTTTCAGGGGAAGACCCGGCACTGATGATGGGAATAAACCCCGTGACTCCCTTCCCAAAATACTGATAGGCTCGGGGAAGTAGCTCGCCCTGTCGCCGCTCAGGAGGAACTTTATCCGCATAGGTGATGACCCCCAAGACGTCTTTACCCCGCCCCAGGAGATCGTCAAAAACCTCGATGGTATCTGCATCGTTGAGCTTGTCGGCACGGAAAGCCCAGAGAACAAGTGTCGCACGGTGATAGAACTGCTCATAGATTTCTTCGAGCGCGAAAGTAACGCCTTCGCTACCCCCCAGCATTTCTGTCCGTGCTCCGCCCATTCCACTTCGTACTTGCTTGAACCCCGGTGTATCTACAAGGACAACTTCAGGCGGGAGAGCTAGTCCGCTACGATGCCACTGCACCTCAACTACCTGATCGGGTAGTCGAATGGGCTCTGTATGTCGATAGAGATCAGCACGCAAAGCAGGCGGAAGATTCTTGGCGGCGCGGCTCTCATTGATTTTCTGGAGTGCCTCTGTCTCGCACCGAGCGATCTCACGCTCCTGATCTGCGCAGGCAACTTCGGCGGCAGCGACGCTCATTCGCTCGCCGTTGACCTGGCCTATCCGTCGTAAGATCGCAAACTCATCCGCGCCTTCGGGTAGCCCACGATAGAGGTCAACTCTCCAAGTCTTGGGCAGAAAACTAACGGGGGCAACATCACGCCCTAGAACCGCATTGACAAGGCTTGATTTTCCGAAGTTTCCTTCACCAACGACGAAGACAAGAATCTCGTCTGGTGAGGCTAAGTCTCGTAGTTTATCGCGCACTTTGTCCGCATCTGCCTCAAGTCCATTACTATGCAGCAATGCTTCTAAGCGTCGAAGATCTTCTTTAAGGCGTGCGCGGCTAAGCCGCCCTTCGTTTGGCACAAAGGTATTAGCTGTACTTTCTGTAGTATGGGGTCGTCTACTCAACGGTGTCTATCTCCATCTGACGTTGTGCAACCGTTTCCTCGGCGCGTTTGAGTGCTCGTGTGAGTTCTTTTTCCAAAAGACGGGGTGGTAGGTGCTGGGTGAAGAACTCGGCGACTCGGATGTCGCTCTCGGTGCCTAGCTCCAGAAGCTCGATCTGCTGGGGGCTTTTCTGGCTACACAGGATCAGGCCAATGGGAGCTTCTTCACCGGGCTGTCGTTCGTAGCGGTTGAGCCAGCGTAAGTACAGCTCCATTTGGCCTTTATAGGCGGCGGTGAACTTGCCGATTTTGAGTTCAATAGCGACCAAACGGCGCAGACCACGGTGGTAGAAGAGCAAGTCTAAGTAGAAGTCTTCGTCGTCTATGGTCATGCGCTTCTGGCGTGCGACAAAGGCGAAGCCTGCGCCCAGTTCCAGCAGAAAGCCTTCCAGCTCGCGGAGGATGGCATTCTCCAAGTCCCGCTCGCTGTAGCCGTCGTGCAGACCGAGGAAGTCGAGTAGGTAGGGATCTCGAAAGACAAGATCAGGAGTGAGCTGGTCGCTGTCACGGAGGGCGGCGATCTCACTCTGGATCACGTCGTCAGGCTTGCCAGAGAGTGCGGTTCGCTCGTAGAGCATCCCGTCTATTTTGGCACGGAGGGTGCGCACGCTCCACCGCTCGATGCGGCAGAGCTGGGTGTAGAACTCCCGCTTGAGCGGCTCTTTGATCGGAAGAATAGCGAGAATGTGTGTCCAGCCCAATTGTCCAATCACTGATTGGACAATCTTCTCCTCGGGGAACTGCTCCGCAAACTGCACCATGTAGAGCAGGTTTGTCCGGCTAAATCCTCTCCCAAACTCCTCGGTCAATTGTCTCGACACTGTAGCCACAATCTGCTCGCCGTAGGGCGCACGCACTTCTTGGAGCAGGTCTTCACGGAGGCGCTTGCCTAGGTGCCAGTGGAGCAGAGTCAGCTCGCGGTTAACGGTGGTCGCCACCCGCTCCCGTGTCTGCTCAATCAGGCTACGTAGCTCATGAATCAGTAGGCTGGTATCAGGGTTAGATATTACCATTCGGGCTATCCTTCCCCACCCGTTGTCATGCGTTCGATCCCCTCACAAAGCACTTGGAAGCTGCGAGATCGGTTCCCAGTACGTGAGAGATGCTCTGCCATTAAGCGTGCACCTGCTACCTTCTGAAACACAGGAATGAGCTTTTCAATCTCTTCAGAGGGGCGAACCACTGCATCTGCATTGCGAAAGCGCGCCATTGCTCCTAGGCCTCGTAGGGTCTCATCTTGAAATGCGTCCGCTAAAGCATCCGGCTCACCAAAATACCAAGCTTCTAGCTCCTGGCATGCAATTCGTACTAAGGCATCCTCACGCCCACCTTCATGGCATAATCCTGTAAGTTTTGCTTTAAGAGCAAGGCAGTTACCGTTATCGTTGTCGCGGAGTACGACGAAGCGAACACCAGGTTCACGCCATGCTCGTAGCTTTCGTGGGATACTCTTTTCGAGATCACCTTTTCCTTCATGTGGAATACAGAGAAACTTTAGATCAGGAAATAAGCGAGGAATCAGGCCGTCCAGGAGCACTTTCATCGAGAGTTCTTCGAGCAAGAACACAACATAACTCATCGTAGACCGACACCTTTGAACAATCCTTGTTTCCAGAGTGCCCCTGGTAAATCTCCTTCGGCCACCAAATTACGGAGTAACTCACTGTCCGATGCCCGCTCTACGGTTGTGAAGCCCTCTTTCTTGACGAGCCAGTAGATCTCTTCGAGCTTCGCGCCATTGAGAAAGTCCGGTGAGTGTGTTGAGGCGAATACCTGCCCTCCCCGGAGCGCATATCCACGAAATTCTTCCAGAAGCTCTTGCAGAAGCTCAGGATAAAGTTGATTCTCCGGTTCTTCTACCGCAAGTAAAGGATGTGGCTTTGGATCATAGAGCAGCACAAGATACGCAAACATCTTGATGGTACCGTCTGAGACGTAGCGGGCAATAAAGGGATCTTTAAAGCTCCCATCCTGGAAACGGAGTACCAGTCGCCCGTCTTCGGTAGGCTTTGCTTCGACTCTATCAATTCCCGGAACGCGGCGGCGCATGGCCTGGAGAACTTTCTCAAACTGGTCGGGGTGGTTCTCGTAGAGGTACTGCGCTACCTGCGCCACATTTTCTCCTCCCATCGAGAGGTGCTCGGCATAGCCCGCTTCCGCGCTGGAACGTGCGTCGCTGATATGGAAATCAGAGATGTGCCAGTTCTCCAGCAGATCGCGGAACTCGGCGACCACGCGAAACTCGGTGAATTGTCCCAGCCCCTTTATCGCCAAAACACTGGGATCGGCTAGGACGCGCTCCTCGCGCTCTGCCGTAACGCCTTTCTGGCCGTACATCGCCTCGTTGGTGATTGCGGTTCCTTTGCCACGGGAAAAATCAACAAAGTGCCAGGGCTGCCCACGCCGACCACGCCTAAACTTTAGTACCTCACGATGTACCACTACTTTGCCACGGTCGTTCGCAATGTCTAATTGATAGGTTGCAAGCCTACCACTGCTCTCCCGAAATTTTATGGTGATGCCGATGGGGCCTTTTTGCCCACGGCTGACCAGCTCATTGAAGCCTCCACGCCGGGCGACTGCGGATGCGACATTTTGCGTCAGTGCATCTTTGAGGAAAGCGAAGACATCAAAGAGTGTTGACTTTCCTGAGCCATTCGCCCCCACGACAATGGTGAGTCGGGGAAGGTCAGTCAGAACCGCATCACGAAACAACCGGTAGTTTCTCAGCTCTATCGTTTCAATTTGCATAATTTTTTATTAGCCAAGGTGACGAATATCAAGGTCGCCCCAGTGTTGCTTCAGATACTCGGCGACGAGGCGACGGTGACAGAAGTGGGGCTTGTCCTCGCTACAGAGGAGGCAACCCTCAGCGATGATTTCCTGAGAGATGGTTTTCTCGATCTTCCGTTTCTCCATGAGTTCGAGAAACTTGACTTCGTAGCCCTTCCAGTCACCGCCGTGCTTTTTGTACTCATCCAGCATCTCCTGGGTTGGTGCTAAGTCGGGGAGGTGAATGTACTCGATATTGCATATTTCTTTTAGAAAGTAAGAGAGGTCGTCTCGCTTGGCGAATCCAGCGAGTTGGGAAACGTTGTTGAGGCGCACGTCCACCACGCGTTTGGTGCCAGATTGACGTAGTTTCTCGAAGAAATACCGTGCGTTCTTCTTTGTAAATCCAATGGTGAAAACGTTCATTATCTTGTTCCTACGGCCTCAGCGAGCAGCCGCTTGTCTACGTAGGCCACACGATCTTCCTGAGTCGCAAGTGCCTCGGCGATCAGCTCCTCGGAGGAGCGGAAGAGGTCGTGGTGCGGCAGGCCGACTATGTCTAAGAGTCGCTCCATTGCCTCGGCGTCGGTTTCGAGAGCACCGTTTCCCAGGATGTGCTGTACCTCGACTCCTTGCACGGCTAGCTCCTTTGCAACGAGGAGAGTACGGTGGCACTCCAGGGGGTCTTTCTCAGAGCACATGAGGGCGATTCGGTAGGTTTCGGCGCTCCGCATGACCCGCTGAATTCCCCAGTGAAAGCCCTCGGTCTGTGCGAGGCAGTCGTAACGAACCCGCCCGTTGTGGTAGCACGCAGGATCGTCGGAGCGCCCGCCTAGCTCTTGCCCAAAGAAGGCGTAGCGGATGCCATTTGCCACCAGGCTTTCCTTGAGCGGCTCCCGGTTGAAGTGGGGATTGAAGCGGCTGTAGGGCATGGAGCGCACGTCGGCTAGCGCGGTAACTTCGTGCCGCTGCAAGAGATTCAAGAAGACTTCGATAGAATGGTTCGAGTGCCCTACCGTGAGTACCTGTAAATTTCCTGAAGTCATCATAGGATTTCTTCCTCACGGGAAATCACAGCGGCAATAAGTTTGTAACAGTAGCCATCGGTGTGTGGCTCGCCAAGACTCACAGTCAAAAAACTCTCTCCTAATAAATAATCGCCGTTTGGTTCCTTTAGGTATTTTCGAGTACAAATAGGGTCAGTTACCCAAAAACTGTAATATACTGAGTTATATTTGAATCTTCCTTTTACACGTCTTTTAGAATTGCCATATTCCGCACCTGGATCACATACTCTCAATTTTATCCCATCAATATAAATCAATTTTAGCGATGTATCTAATGTCTGTGCATGAGAAAGTATAATCCTGTCGTGGATTCCATTTGAAGAATGGTCATTATTATTGAACCAAAGATATGAAGGAGAATCAGTAAGATTTTTTAAATCTTCCCATTTGGCTTGTCCTACTTTTGCCCAAGTACCTGGAGCAAGAAGCCAATTTTCTTGCTGATATAGTTTTGGTTGTGGTTCGCGAAGTGGCAAATTGATGATGTCGAGCACACGGGGGTCGCTACCATCTTGGTATTGACGTTCCTCTTCAGATACCCCTTCGTGATCATTGGCACCCACTGGACGAATCCAACCTGCAGGTTTAGAGTTAATGATTTCTTTGCCCGCAATACATCGCCCGTTAAGCTTGCGTGAATTAGCAAGGCAGATAATCTGTTTAACGACAATATCTTCTTCCATTCTATTCTATTTACTCGCCTTCGTCGCCTTCGTCAAATAATCCGGCTTGCGTCTTGGGTTTCGTCTCTTGCTGCGCTCGCTCTTCCTGCTGCCGTGCAAGCTGTCCTAGCTCCGGCCAGCTCTGGACGAGTCCGTTGTAGGCCAGTGCCTCTGCCGCCCGTTTCTTGCGCTCACATAGGGTGTAGAGCCGGTAGGCCAGCTCCCGCCCTACCTCGGCATTGCCTCCGAGCTTAGCGAGCAGTGCCGCCGCCGCTTCCTCACCGGTCTCCAGGGCGCGGACGAGCTGATGGACGATCTCCCAGACGGTGAGGCGCTTGTCGGTGGTGGGGTTCCAGTCGGCATCAAGCTCACTGGGGCGCAGGAGGCGCACCCGCCCCGCGCCGGTCTGCGCAATCCCGGCGTCCACCAAGCC
>NZ_JAYUPA010000952.1:0-8009 GCF_043760365.1 Armatimonas sp. | reverse complement strand
AACGCCATAAGTTTCTTTAAGTATCGGCTCTAAAAGTGCATGCTCGTATTCAATTTTATTAGAATCAAACTTGGACTGGATATAGCGCGGAATATGGGCGAGAGGGCCGGGACGATAGAGCGCCACCATCGCCGAGAGCTCTTTCACGGAGTTCGGTTTGAGCTCGACGATGTACTTGCGCATCCCCGACGACTCTAGCTGAAAGACGCCAGTCGTCTCGCCGCGCCCGAGCATGTCGTAGGCTTTCTGTGCCCGAGGCTCATTGTAGTGTAGTGGAATGTCCCAGACATCCACCGTCTCGCCGCGTGTCTCTTGGATGAGCTTCACGGCGCGGCTCAGGATCGAGAGGTTGACGAGCCCCAGAAAGTCCATCTTCAGGAGCCCGATGGCCTCCAGTGAGCTGTGCGGGTACTGCGTTGCCAGTGAGCCGTCGTTGAGCTTTCGGAGCGGTGTGTACTCCACCAGGGGCCTGTCTGCGATCATCACCCCGGCAGCATGCACGGACTCGTTGCGCGTGATGCCCTCAATGCGCTTGGCAGTATCAATGAGCTTGCGGGCCAGCTCCTCACTCTCGTAGGCCGCGACCATTTCCGGGTTTCCAGGATAGTCTTTCTCCGGCCAGCCCTGCATGGCGCGGGTGATCGAGATTCCCAGTGGCAGGGCAGGGATCATGCGAGCGATTCGATCCACATCTGGCAGGGGCATCGCGAGCGCCCGACCCGCGTCACGCAGTGCCGCTTTGGCCCCGAGGGTCCCAAATGTGGTGATGTAGCTGACATTGTCTTTGCCGTACTGCTTTGTCACGTGCTCGATTACCTCGGCGCGGCGCGTGTCCTCAAAGTCCATGTCAATATCGGGCATCTGCACGCGTTCGGGGTTTAAGAAGCGCTCAAACGTTAGGTTGTACTCAATCGGGTCAAGATCGGTAATACCCAGACAGTAGCTTGCCAGCGAGCCCGCCGCCGAGCCGCGAACGCCAAAGAAAATCCCGCTCTGCCGTGCGTGTTGGGCGATGTCGCGCACAATTAAGAAGTACTGCGCAAAGCCTGTTTTCTCGATAATGTCCAGCTCGTAGGTCAGCCTCTCTTTGTGTTCCAGCTCGTTCTTGGGCAGGCGGCGCTCCAGCCCCTCCCAGCACATGCGCGTTATCGTGGTCTGGGCATCGCTGCCCGGGTCTACACCAACCACGGGCATCGGGGCACGCCCAACCTCGATCTCTAAGTTGACTTTCTCCGCGATCTCCAGCGTGTTCTCGATAGCATCGGGGGCGAAGTGCTCGAACTCACCCATCATCTCGGCGTAGGTTTTTAGATAAAATTCCCGTGGTTCGTAGCGCATGCGCTTGGGGTCGTTTACGGTGGTGCCCGTCTGGATACAGATCAAAACATCGTGCGGGTCGGCGTCCTCGGCCCTGAGGTAGTGACTGTCGTTGGTCGCCACCATCTTGATGCCCAGCTCGCGGCTAATGCGCTTGACATCGGCGTTCACATCCCACTGCCCCGTGGCGTGATGCCCTTGCACCTCTAAGTAAAAATCGTCTTTGAAGACTTCGCGGTACCATGCCGCGACGTTCTTGGCGTCCTCGTAGCTCTGCTTCATGATCGCCTGCGCCAGCTCGCCGCCCATGCACGCGGAGCAGATAATCAGTCCCTCGGAGTACTCGGCAAGCAGCTCTTTGTCCACGCGCGGCTTGTAGTAAAAACCCTCCAGCGATGCTAACGTCACCAGCTTCATGAGATTTTTGTAGCCTGTTTCGTTCTTGGCGATTGCCACCAAGTGATGGTTCCCGTCGCGTTTTGGATCGCGGTCCTTGCGCCCTCGCGTCGCCACGTACAGCTCGCTGCCGATCAGCGGCTTAATCCCCGCCGCACGCGCTGCCGTATAGAACTCAAAGGAGCCGTACATCACGCCGTGGTCAGTGAGGGCCAGTGCGGGCATCTCCATCTCCACGGCGTATTTGACCATATCTTTTATCTTGGAAGCACCGTCTAGAAGCGAAAACTCGGAGTGATTGTGGAGGTGAACAAACGGGGTGGACATTCGGCCATTATACCGGGCGCTTGGGCGATTATCGCTACGGAAAAATATCACGGGATTTACGATAGAAAAAACAAATTCGCTCTGAGGGTAAAAAATAGTTGAACTGATATTAGAAGTATGGAATGGCTCAAATCTCTCTTTCGAAAACCGGAGCCCATTTCTCCGGTTAACTCTCCATCAAGTAAGCAACTGCTCACACATGACCCAGCGAGGGAGCGTGCCGCAGTCCTGACACAAACGCAGTGGGTAGATGAGCAGCTCACCCAGTGCTCCATTAACCGTCTTCTCGAGGTGAGCGGGATTCGCGAAGCGCATATTCAGACACTCCGTCGAGCGGGTATCACTAACCTACGTGAGGCACGAGAATGTGCGCAGCTTCCGCTCATGGGCGGGACTGCTGATTGGGCCTCGGGATGGGTGAGAAATCATGTCTTCACCCTGAACCGTGAGTACCAGCAGCACCAAAAGGCACTCGGGAAAGCGGCTTAGCGACTACTCCACGATCACCCGTCACGGGATTTGCGACACAAAGAGAAATTAGTCCTTGTCGCAAGAGGCGTTAGCAGGCGAGGACTGTGGATCATTCAGGCACAGCACTTGACAGAAAAACAAAAAAACGCTAGGCTGTAAAAGGTAGGAGGAATACACTATGTATAGAAAATTTGCTCTGTTTGCGGTGACACTGTCTGTGTTCTCGGTCGTTCTCGTGGGGTGTCCGAAGCCTCAAGAGGCAGCCGATGCTGGTACTGGCGCTGCTATAGATGCTGACAAGAGGGCGGCAGATGCCGGTGGTAAGATGGCGGCCGCTGGCACGGCCGCTGCGGTCACCGATCCCGCCAAGCTAATGGAAGCACTCAAGGCGGATGCTGGGCTTGCTGGTGTCAAGATCCAGAAGAATGCCAAAGAGGAGCTGGTCATGACCGGAAAGGTCGCCGATCAAGCACTGAAGGCAAAGGCTGATGAGCTGATCAAAGCCGCTGGTGGAACTGTCAAGAACGCGATTATCGTCGGTAAGTAGGAACGAAAAACATGCCGTACAAAATTGAGGGAATTGATATCGAGGGAATCACCGAGCCCGTTCTGGGTGAGGGGACAACCTTCGTGCCGCTGGCCAATGTCGCGCAAGCGCTGGGCGGCTATGCAGAGTTCGACCATGTGGCCAAGGTTGCCAGGATTCAGATGGGAGATTATGTTCTTCAGGTTCAGGCAGATAACCCAATTGTGGACATTAGTGGGACGCCTGTGGAGCTGCAGGCCGCTCCCTTTATTGATGCAGACACGATGTTTGTGCCCGTGCGTCTCTTTGAGAAGCTCGGTTACACGATGAGTGTTGATGGTGGGAATATCGCACTTGAAAGTGCATAAACACAAATGAGAAGCCGGGGCAGTGAGCTGCCCCGGCTTTTTTTATAGCTTGCTTCCGGCTACTTATCCGTGCTGTCAATCTCCGTTGTCAGGGGAAGTGCAGAAGGCTTTGCGTAGGGGCCGACAGGATTCTTTGATTTCGTGCTCACCGTCTCGGATTTCTCGGGCTTGTCGGGGATGTCTTTTTCTGACTTAGGCCAAGGTTTCCCCGCCATTCGTGCCTTGAGAAGCTCAACTCCCTTGGCGATCTGGGGGCTGAACTTTGCGGCGTAGCGTCTGTCAAAAGGCTTGTCGCGCAGGGCGGCCCACTGTATCTCGATGTCTTTTTCTGTCTCGGTCAGCACCATGTCTGGCTTGACGCCGCCAAGCTTGGTGACCGTGCCAGACTCATCGCGGAAAGTATTAATGTCGCGCTTACCGCGGGTGTAGTAGCGCTGGGTCGTGATCTTGACCGCACCTTCCCGGTCTTGAAGCGGGATAATGGTCTGCACCAGACCCTTGCCAAAGCTACGTGTCCCGATCAGGAAGCCCGCGCCTCCGTCCTGGATCGCGCCGGAGACGATCTCGGATGCACTTGCGGAGCCGCCGTTGATGAGCACCACCGTGGGGATTTTTCCTGTGGCTAGAATACTTCGTCGCCGGTCTATATCCACATCCAGCGAGCGCATCTGCCCGTTTTTCTCCTTGAGCCACGTCACCGGGCCGCTGGACAAAAATCGGGAGCCGAGATCCTGCGCGACATGGAGCATTCCACCTGGGTTGTTGCGCATGTCAAAAATAAGAGACTTCATTCCTTGTTTTTGAAGGCGCTCAAAAGCGATTCCAAACTGCACATCAGCTTCCTCGCTAAAGAGGTCGAGGCGGATATAGCCGATCTTGGCAGTATCGTCCTGCATCCAGGAGTCAATTACCGGGGAGTTAACCTGCTCTCGGGTGAAGACATAGTCCTTTTTTTCGGTGGCACGGCGCAGTGTGAGCTTGACTTTAGTGCCTTCTTCTCCCTTGATGCGCTTGATCACATCATCGAGGTGCTGCTGGTCCGAGAGAAGCGCTGACTTACCGTCCACTTCGACAATCACATCCCCGGGCTTGAGCTTCGCGCGCCATGCGGGGGAGTTCTCGATGGGCTCGATAATCATCGGGTATTTTTTGTCTTTGGTGACATCCAGTTTTGCGCCGATTCCGAAGAAGCGGCCCTGAGTGTCTTCCATGTTACGCTTGAACTCCTCAGGATTCCAGTACTCGGTGTAGCGGTCTCCAATGGCCAGGAGCATCCCATCAATTCCCGCGTAGCGGATCTTGTTGCGCCAGGTGGCGAGTGCCTTGGCTTCACTGGGCGGCGCACCGTACTCACTGAGGATCTTTTCCAGAACACTGTGGTAGGTGTCAACGGGCGAAAGATCGCTGGAGCCTGCCTTTGCGGCTGCGGGCCGGGTCGCCTCGCTCAGACGTGCTGCCAGGAGGGTGGGGGTGATTCGAAGCAGATCCTCCTTGTGCCCCTGGAGGATCTGGAGATTGAAGCCGCTGAAGAAAGCTGCTCCTACCAGACTTGTCGCTGCAATACCTTTGATGACACTGCGTACCATGGTCTAACCCTTCCCCCGTATCGTTGGAGTGCCCGCGATGATCTGGGAGCGGCTCTTGAGAGTGGCCACCGCTCGGGCGAGCACTTCACTCTCCAGGGTCTCCGCTGCGACGGCAACCTGAGGCGTGAGCCCAACCCCGGCCCAGGCAACTCCCTTCCCACTAAGAAGCTTGCCCGTGATGAGGGTGAAGGCGGAGCCATCTTGCAGGAGATACATCCCTTGCACCTGGGCATCTCCAAAGGTCTTCTCCCCAACCAGAGGTGCTCCCGTGCGCTCGCTCAGACACGCGGCCAACGCTTCTGCAGTGGAGGCAGTGCCATTGTTGACGAGCACGGTCAGGGGAACTTTAATTTTCGCGGCCTCATTGGCGAGCAGATTGCTCTTCTTGCCCCCTTGACCGACTTCCTGCGCCACGATGCCTCGCCCCACGAGAAGCCCTGCGATCCGTTGCATGGCCTCAAACGAGCCTCCCGGCGTCCCCCGGAGATCTAGCACGATGCCAGCACTGTCGGCAGGCACGCTCTCCAGGATCTTGGCGACTTCTTCATCGCAGCCTTGGTTTAGGTAGGGGATCCTAATGTAGGTCGCTTTTCCCTCAATGGCCTTGCTTGTCACCGCCGAGGCAGCCGTCACGGCAGGAGTCAGCTCCACTTTGATCGGGGTTGTCTGTCCTTTGCGCAGGATGGTCAGGGAGTACTTCTCTTTACTGGCAATGCTCTTGGCCAGAAGCGTGTCGCCCCGCAGGAGCATCTCGGCGGCGTGGAGGCGAATGCCCCCTGTGATCCGATCTCGGGCACTAACACGCGCTTTTTCGTAGACTTTCTCGTCCACTTCGCGGTTCTGGAACTGAATCGCGACCTTGGAGAAAGGCAGGAGCGGGTCGTAGCCCAGTACCCATTTCCCATCAATGTGGGTGACCGTGTCGCCCGGCATCAACCCGGCTTTTTCCGCAGGGGAGCCCGGCAGGGGAGCCACCACCACGATCTTATAGTCGGTGTAGCCGTTGGTCTTGGTAGACTGGATCGAGAGGGTGGCACCGATACCATGAAAGTTGCCCTTGGCTTCGTCTTCGAGGAGCTTGCGCTGCTCGGGCTCAAGGTAGTAGGAGCGGGGGTCTTCTAGTGAGGCGACCATCAGCTTGACACTGCCCTGCGCCATCTTGGTATCGGTAGGGAGGATGTCGTAGTACTGGTCTTTCACGAGGGCATAGACCGTCTCAAAGGTTCCGCCGAAGTCCTGCGCCTCGGCTGTTCGGGGAGTGACGGCGTGGCCGTTCTCCGCAACCTGCGACCGACCCAGTGCGACGGGGAGCGTCTGTGCGCGGGCAACGGGCGACCCCTGTCGCAAGCGTGCTCCTCCGGCAAAGGCGACCCCGGTGGCAAGGACAACCCCTGCGCCAAAAAGAAAAGAACCACGCCGTCGTTGCATCTTTGTGCTCTACCTTCCGTTCTGTAATTAACCTACGCTATTTTATCATCGGATGTTCCGCTTTGGTTACCAACCTGCTAATTCGAATAGGGATGGCTACGCTGTACAATGGCACTATGGAATCCGCAAAGCCGCCTGCCCGGGGGTATGTCCCCGATCCCGACGACCTCACCCACATTGAGCGCGATCTACGCTTTCACCCGGCGCTCACGCAACACCCTCAGTTCCTCACACTCGACCAGCTCGCGCACTACAACACGCACGGCTATATCCGCCCCGTCCCAATCTTTAGCGACTCCGAAATTGCCGCGCTCCGTGTGCGCTTCGACGAAATCTTAGCACAGACCCTCGCCTCGGGTGGGAGCAGCTACTCCATCGCCACTGCGCACCGCAAGTACGACTTCGTTTATGATCTTCTGAAGCACCCCAAGCTCGCCGCCGCCGTCTCTGACATTCTCGGCCCCGATGTGATCGGCTGGGGCGCACACTTTTTCTGCAAAATGCCCCACGACGGCAAAAAAGTGGACTGGCACCAGGACGCCGTGTTCTGGCCGCTGACTCCCAGTAAAACCGTGACCGTGTGGCTGGCGATTGACGACGCCGACCCGGAGAACGCCAACATGCGCTTTATCCCCGGCTCGCATAAGCACGGCCCCGTGATGCATCTGCCCACCAGCGCCGCCGAGGACAACGTGCTCAATCTCAAGATCGAAAACGCCGAGCGCTTCGGCGACGCCCCCGTGGACGATAGCTTACGCGCCGGGGAAGCCTCGCTCCACTCCGACCTATTGCTCCACGGCTCCGAACCCAATGATTCTGACCGCCGTCGCTGCGGCCTGACGCTGCGCTACTGCGCCGCCGAGGTCAAGGCGCATCTCGGCTGGGACGACAAAGGCATTGTCGTGGCGGGCGAGGATCGGGCAGGCAACTGGAAGAACGCGGCGCGGCCATAACCCGAACCCATCCCCCGGCCCCTTCCCTCTACGAAGGAAGGGGAGAGGGAAGGGGCGGCCTTTGCAGACAATACGTGCGCCACGGTTGAGCGGGCCGACAAAAGCTTGTAGAGCTGCGAGAGCGTCGTTCTGGGCTTTGGTGGCGCTCTGCGAGTCGCCCTTTGCCTTTCTGGTAGAATCCTCTCACGTCATGCGCCGCTTCCTCTGCCTGCTCCTCGCCCTCGTCCAGGTACTTCCCAGCCTCGGAGCCGTCGCGCCCCCGCACGGTCGCCCGCGCCCACAGTACGGCACGGTGGGCATGGGCTACGGGGTGACGGGCGTGGAGCACCATCAGTACCTTGTGGACACGAGCCAGCCGTATGCGGAGGTGATCCAGGAGTGGGAGTGGGTCAACAACGCCCTGCCGCTCATCACGCGCTACGACATCGGGCTAGATCGTCTGCGTCTGTTCAAGTACCAGGTGACGAGCAACGGCCCGCCGCCTGTCTACTCGCCGGTTCTGAGTGGCTGGTACCTCTTCGATGGCCTGGGCAGCACTCGCGCCGTGGTGGACGATAGCGGTGTTGGTCAGAGTGAGTTCGGGTATGGGGATGCGTTTGGGATTCCCTACCAGGTGGCGGCTAATGGTACTCGTGCG
>NZ_JAYUPA010000951.1:0-8009 GCF_043760365.1 Armatimonas sp. | reverse complement strand
CCAATCACCCCGTCATAAAAGCCATTCTGGCGGCAGTGAGCATTCCCGTGCAAGTGGGCGGGGGCTTGCGCACGCCCGAGAAAGTGGCGGCGATGCTGGCGCTGGGCGCGAGCCGGGCGATTGTGGGCACGAGCGCGGCGGGCAACCCAGCGGCGATTGCGGCTATACTCGAAAAATACGGCGAGTTTGTGATTATTGGGGCCGATGCGAGCGAAGGGTTTGTGGCGACCCACGGCTGGAAAGAGACCACAGGCGAGCGCGTCGAGGACTTTTGCAAGCGCATGGCGGCTCTGGGGGCGCGGCGCTTTCTCTTTACGGATATCGCGCGTGATGGCATGCTAGAGGGCGTCAACGTGGAGGCCACGGCGGCGCTCGCGGAGGCGGTCGGGCTGCCGGTGATCGCGTCGGGTGGGGTCGCTGGGATTGCGGATATTGAACAGCTCACCGCCGTGCAACAAAGGGGCGTAGAAGCTGTCATAATCGGCAAAGCACTCTACGCAGGGCGGCTGTCGCTAGCTGATGCCCTGCGGGTAGCCGCAAAGAGGATAGAATAAACTCATGGGACCAGGCGAGACATTTTCGTTTATCTTTTTCACTATTTTTGGATTTGCAGGTTTCAATGCAGTTCTGAAGCACCGGGTGAAGATGGCGGAGATCAAGGGGCCGCCACGGGGTAGCTCGGTGGATATTGCCACACAAGCCGCCATTGAGGAGCTGCGCCAGGAAGTACGCCAGTTGCGAGACACCACTATGCGCTACGACATGTCCTTTGATACCGCCCTCACCCGAATGGAAGAGCGCGTGGATCGCATCGAGACGCGTGCCTACACAACCACTGCCGCCAGCGACCCGCTCGCACGCCTAAGATCGGAGCAATAAAGACATGGATGGGGGACTAGTTGCTGTTTTTATCATACTGGTTATCTTCATTGGTATTATCTCGATCATCGGGGTAACTTCCTGGCATAAACAAGAGCTGGAGAAGATTCGTGCCCGGAAGCAAGGCGAGGGCAGTACGGTTCAGATGAGTGATGAGCTTCGGGCGGAACTCAGGGCGCTCAAGGAACAAGTTCTAGCCCTGCGCGATACCACCACCAAGTTCGATCTGTCTTTCGATGCGATCCTGGATGGTGTGGAGGAGCGCCTGAAGCGTGTGGAGGAGCGCCAGCTTTCGCAGAGCTACCAGACTACCGATGATGCGCAGAAGCTGACGGCAGGGCGCTAGCGATGCAGGAGTCCAAAGATCCACCACGGCGCAAGTGGGTGCCCACGGGAACTATCCGTAAAGAGGCGCTCTCGGAGCTGAGTGGGTTAGCGGCGAGTCGGCGGTATCCGGGGATTTTCTGGGCGCACAATGACAGTGGGGATCACTCGCGCCTCTTTGCGATCCACGCCGATGGGAGTTTTGTTGCAGAGATCGAGGTCGAGGGCGCGGCCAATAAAGACTGGGAAGATATCGCGCTCGACGACAGGGCACTCTATGTTTCTGACATGGGAAACAATGGCAACAAGCGCGACGATCTCTGTATCTACAAGCTCACCGAGCCGGCGCCGAAAAACTCCCAGGTGAAGGCGCAAAAAATCCGCGTGGCCTACCCCGATCAAACAGAGTTCCCTCCCAAGAAAACCGAGTGGCGCTACGACTGCGAATCACTCTTTGTTTTTCGCGGCAAGCTCCACGTGCTCACGAAGCACCGGCTGGCAGGCTCGCCGTTCTTTCCCTCGGACAGCACCGTCCTCTATCGGCTGGACCGCGAAGACCTGAAGAAAGTCAATACGCTCACCCGTCTTGATAGCCACACGCAGCTCGGCGGCTGGGTGACTGCGGCGGATTGTTCCCCAGATGGCAAGACACTGGCGGTACTGACCCACTTACCCGTTGCCTCTGTCTGGCTCTTCGAGCTGACTGGGGTCGGCGACAAGCTCCTGAGCAAGCCCGTCAAGCGGCAAGTGTTTCAGGGTGCCAAGCAGTGCGAGGCCCTCTGTTTTTTAGATAACCAGACCCTGCTACTTGGCAACGAGCAACGCGAGCTCTGCCGCGTCGAGTTGCTCACGCGGGCTTGGCAGCGGCTTTGATCAGCTCCAAAAGCGTGATGGCGCGGTCAAAGAGCAGTACACGCTCGGCGTAGGCAGCGATCGCTAGATCCTGAACGACGGTCTTGGGCGCTTTACTGGGATCTTTGGCGTACTCCTTGGGCACGCGCTTGCCACCGTAGAGTTTCTCACTCTGGCGCTCGATCTCACTTCTCTGGCTCTCGGTGAGCAGCTCACGGACGAACTCCACGAGCTCTGCCACTGTCTTACGGGTCGCTTCCAGGCGGCGTGCGGCGGAGAGGCGCTGTGTCTCCCCGACGCGTTTCTCAATGGAGTCGGGGAACGCACTCTCGGCAATGGTCTGCGCCCGTGCCTTGGCGACTTCGGGAGCAAGCTGTGCAAGTGCCTCGTCGTCTTGTCGGTTTAACTCCATGGCGCGCTCCCGAGCTTTTTTCAAGACGGGCAAGAGCTTCTCGATCTGAGGAGAGGTAAGCTTGAGGGGCACGAGCGCCTGAAGTAGCCCTAGATCCGCAATCTGTTCCTGAACCACCAGCACGGTCTTAGCAATGTCGGGTTTAGGCGGCTTTTGTTGGGAGGAAGGCGCCTCTTGCGGTGCAAGAAGGCACAGAGCGATGAGCAGAACATTCATGGTGCTCTATTGTAGCATGTCAGAAGGCAAGGGCAATTAGCCTGAGAAGCGGTACTTGAGCAGAGTTCCTATAGCCTGTAGAAAGTCTGAGGGACGAATCTTCTTGCCCTGGGCGAGCGTGCGCGCCCGGTACTCGATGGGAAGCTCGTGGATCTTGATGCCCCGCTTGAGCACTTTGGCGGTCACTTCGGGGCAGAAGTCAAAGCGCTCGGAGTGGAGGGGGAACTGTCGCAGGACATCCATCTTGAACATCTTGTAGCAAGTTGCTTCGTCGGTGAGGTGTGCGCTGGGAAAGAGAAGATTGGCTGTGGTGGTTAAAAGAAAGTTCGCCAGGCGGTTGGCGGGCTGCATGTTCTCGATTTTACCCGCAAAGCGCGAGCCATAGACCACCTGGGCCTCACCCGAGAGGAGCGGTGCGAGCAGCCGGGGGTAGTCCTCCGGGTTGTACTCAAGATCGGCGTCTTGGACGATCAAATAATCGCCCGTTGCGGCTCCAATTGCCGTCACAATCGCCGCGCCCTTGCCTCTGTTTTGGGGATGGTAGAGCACTCGCACATTCTCCCAGACCCCCTCAACCTCGCTCTGGAGCAGCTCGCGGGTGCCGTCGGTGCTTCCGTCATCCACGAGCAATATCTCCATCGGCACGGGCACGGCACGGATGCGTTCCAGAATCTGTAGGAGCGTGTTCTTCTCGTTATAGACGGGGATTACGACCGAGAGTAAGTACGTCGCAGCGCTCATTGCGAGCGCCCGCTCCGTGGATTTTGGAGGAGCCAGGGCATCAGTGACCATTGTACCTAGGATACCACTGCCTGGCTTACTTTTGTTCCGGGTTGTGAGCTGCCCGGAACAATGAGGTTGATAAAATTACCAGGAATGCTTAGAGCGCGATCAGGCCGCGTCGTGCTCCTGAGGTGACGGCTTCCGTGCGGCTGGCGGCGCCGAGCTTGGCGAGTATCTGGGCGACGTGGAACTTGGCGGTGTGCAGGGTGACACCGAGCTTGTAGGCGATGAGCTTGTTGGGCAGCCCCTGCGCCATGAGCGCGATCACTTCCAGTTCGCGAGGCGTGAGGACATCGTCGGTGGGAGGGGGGACGCTGCTGGCCTGTGCTTCGTGGACGACCAAGCCCGCCGCCGCTGACTGGAGAGCGAGAGCGAGGGTGGTGGCATCCGAGTCGCGGCCTAGATACCCCCAGCCGGGCAGTGTGCTGGCGGCTTGCAGGAGGGGCAGCTCGCGGCTGGGGGTCTCGCCCAGCGCGACCAGTGCGGGCGGCTCGGGCATGCGAGAGAGAATCCCGATGAGCTGCTCCAGGCCGTCGCCGTCGTAGAGGATCGCGTCAGGAGTCAGGCCGGGGAGCATCCGTGTGAGTGTCTCCGTATTGCCCGGAAGCTCCCCCTGCACGCAGATCGCGTCCGACTCGCGCAGCAAGGCCGCCAGCCCGGCGCGCACCGGTGCGTAGGGCGCAACAATCAGCGTGCAGATTTTTCTCATATGCTCTTTCTTACGCTGGCGAGGCTGCTGCGGTTCCAGTGAATGTGTGGCGGTTGCCTCCGCGTAGCAGCTCCAGGGTGAAAGTGCGCCCTGCGGCCAGCCGCTCTCGAATGCCGGAGACATCATCGAGGGGCGCACCATCCAGGCTAATGAGCGTGTCGCCCATCAAGACACCCGCAGCATCGGCGGCGCTACCGGGCTCGACATGGATTACCAGCAAGCCGCTCTCCTGGGCAAGGGAGTGCGTGACACGCAGGGCATCCGGCAGGGCGACGCACTGCATCTTCAGGCCCAGATAGCCGCGCGGGACGCGCCCGTGCTGGAGTAGCGCGGCGACAACCCGTGCTACCAGCGGCGTGCCCAGCGCGACTCCGAGCCCGCGTCCAAAGCCCCGGTTGAGTAGCCCAATGAGCGTTCCGTCGGCGGCGAGGAGTGCCCCACCAGAGCTACCCGGGTAAAGATCGGCATCCGTGCTCACAATATACTCGGGCGTGCCCGCTGTCTGTGTGGCCTGCACGGATGCGACAAGGCCCAGGGTCGCTACCAGGCCGTAGTCACCAGGGCGGGATACTGCTAGTGTAAGCTGCCCGAGGCGCGGCTCGAAGCCCTCAACAGGGCGTGAGATCGGGGCTAAATTCGCCGTGACCCGTAGTGCTGCTAGATCCGTCTCCGGGTCACGGCCTATCAGGATGGCGGGAAGGCGTGTGCCGTCGTGGGTGATGACAAAAAGCTCCTCATCGCGCTCGGTGCCGTGGCTTGTGGTGACAATGACTCCCGGCTCCCAGACGAGGCCGCTTGCCGTCAGTCGTGTGCCATCATCTACCCGGACGAGAGAGTTTCCCGCCGTGCTGACCAGCGTGGCCAGTGCATCCGAAAAAGAAGAAAGTTCGTTGCTCATGGGCATAGAATACGCGCTGAGCGTTTGCCGTGCCCCGGTCAAGAGAGTAGGCGCTGTCCCTACCCATTTGAGGTGCAGTTGCGGTATCCTGAGCCATGCAAAAGCAGCGAGTGGCCCCGGATGCGCTGGAGATTTTTACGGCATTTCTGGATCTGGTGCTGGGCCTTTTTTTTCTGTTCACGTTTGTGCAAAATACCCGTGCGCTTCCACCAAGCAGGGCGTGGGACGACCGCTTTCTCACGTGGGTGGTCGCCGTGGCTGCACTCGCCTTTTTGGTCGGTTGTGTCGCGACATTCCTGAGTGCACGCCGTGTGGCAGGCTCGGCACATGGGATTGCTGCGCTAGGGCTGTCAGGGCTCGGTTTGTTCATTGGGGACTCGCTTCTTGCAGGGCGGGGCAGTTTCACGACAGTTCCGTGGACTGGCATCATGATTATTGCGGGGCTGCTTGGGTTTTCATTACTCTTTGGGTGGTTTGCGTTGCGGGGATTAAAATCGCATTCGAATGAGCCTTTTGTATGAATCCATAATCCGCCCCGTGTCCGCCCACTGAAAGTAGGCGTCTAGGTAGCCTGCAGCTGCAAAGCCCGTGCCGGGCTGTAGATTCGGTAGCCCGGCACGGGCTTTGCGGCGGCCCCGCAGGGGCATTTGAATGGCGCTTCGCGCCCGCCATTGCAGACGCCCCATTTCATGGGGCGGATGACGATTTGTGAAAAAGGCTCGAATTGCTCTGACGTTTTGAAGTTAAATAGGATAAAATAGCTCTAATAACGCGGGAGGATTGGGTAATGAAACTAAATCGACGTGGAATGTTTTCTCTGATGGGCGGCACAGGTCTGCTCTGGCTGGCGGGCTGTGGGGGGGGCGCATCTACTCCAACTGGATCGGTGACGCGGGCGACCCAGGAGCGTGTGGGCAGTGTGGTGCGCAAGCTCTTCTCAGGCGGCGCGATGTTTGGAGCCGTGGACGGCATGGGGGCCGTGCGTGGCAATGCGACGGCAGGGATGGCCGGGGGCGCTGCTCCACCATCGCCCAGTGCTGATATTAGCTACACAGGTGGCAATGTCCCGCAGCTGGGTGCGTTTCTGAAGAACATGGCAAGCGACGGCCCTGTCTCACGGGCCAAGCGCATCAGCCGTGGAGAAGACACAAAGCCTGATATTGCTGTGGGTGAGTCCATGCCCCCGTACTACTGGGAGCCGCAGCCGACATTTTACTTTGACTACTACCTCGGGCTCTGGACACAGACCAGCTACAAAGACGGTGAGAGCCGCTACGATCTCTACGAGGACGAGGCGAAGGCCAAGCCTGCCGGGGAGATTGTTAGCACCTGGCCGACGAGCTGGGAGACATTTCCTCAGGTCTGGAAATCGAGCCATAAGTTTACAGCAGGTTTTCTGAAGGGCGCACACGGCTCGTCGGAGAATGTCACCAACGCGGGGTGGTCGTCGGGTAGCTCCAAGTACGAGAATGTCTACGCCGATGGCTGGAAAGACAAGGGCGCGAGCAACTGGGGAACCGGGGGGTCGTCGTGGTTTAGCCGTAGCGAATCCGAAGATGGCAAGGTCTGGAATGAGTCCGCGGGCTCGTGGCGCAACGACGGCTCGGGCGGCACCCGCATGAGCACGTCGGATGGCTACGAGGCGATCTTCACCAACAACCCCGATGGCAGTGGCCGTGGAACCGTCAAGGGGCCCGAAGCCGGGCTGCCCGCGACCATCACCTGGGACAACCAGGGGAACGTGACGATCCGTTATGCCGATGGCACTGTCGAGCGGTTCAATCGCTGGGGAATCTACGGCGGCGGTGGTGGCGGTTACCCAGTTCCGATGATTCTCGAAGGTGATGGCAGCGTCCGTACAGACACGGCGGTAATGTCTGAGCCGAAGGGCTAAGCCCTCACGGCGTGCACTCCTGCGCCGCTGGCTGCTCTCTGGGGGAATCCTGGGGAGCGGCACAGCGGCGCTTGCTGTTTATGGTCGGCACGAGGCGCATCAGCCTGTAGTCGAGAACGTTACCATCACGCTCCCCACACTTCCGCTTGCTTTTGATGGCCTCCGCGCCGTTGTTCTTGGCGATCTGCATGTCTGTCCGAGCTTCCCCGCATCAAATCTCGCGCCCGCACTGGCCTTGGCAAAAGCCGCCCAGCCCGAGCTGGTTCTGTTGGTGGGCGACTATGTTTGTGATCGGGAGGGAGACTACGGGGCAGACATGGCTTCCTGCATCAGTGCCCTAGAACCGCTGGCTCGAAGTGCTCGGCTGGGAGCCTTCGCCTCTTTTGGGAACCATGACTTTCCCATGCCGCCGCTTGATCCGCCCCACGCGCTCTGGGCGAGTGCGGGGATCGTCCCGCTCTTGGATTCTGCCGCGCAACTTCAGAGTGAGAAAGCGCTTCTCTGGCTCGTTGGGCTACGCAGTGCGATCTCTCGCCCCACCAACCCGCAAACCGTGCTCGGCACTCTGACCAACAAAGGCACGGCACCGCGCCTTCTGCTCTGGCACGAGCCGGATCGCGCCTCGCTTGCCGCAGAGGCGGAGGCGTCGCTCATGCTTTCTGGTCACACGCACGGCGGTCAGCTCGTGGTGCCCGGAGTGGGGCCACTGCGTCTGCCGCGAGAGGGGCGGCGCTACCCGGCAGGCCTTGTCTACGTCGAGGGCATGCCGCTCTACACGACCCGTGGTGTGGGGGTACTCCCTCCTCGCATGCGCATTAACTGCCCGCCGGAAGTGACAGTTCTGACACTAAAGCGGGGGTAGGCCGCGCCTAGAATAGTGCTTGCCAGTGGGGACGGAGTGAGTCGCCTAGGGGAGGGATGAGCAGGCCGAGCAGTGCCAGCACCGCAACGCCGAGTGCGAAACCCAGGAGCATCTGGGGGAAGCCGCTGTTCAGGAGCCGTCGGAGTGGGGAGGCGGGTTTAGGGTGCTTCTCGTGGAGCG
>NZ_JAYUPA010000950.1:0-2837 GCF_043760365.1 Armatimonas sp. | reverse complement strand
TGCCTCGCTCTACCAGTGTCGAGCCCTCGAACGTAATGCTCTCATTTTTCAGGAGAGGGTCGTTGCGAAAAAATCCCTGATCCATGGGAAGCTC
Source organism: Armatimonas sp. (assembly GCF_043760365.1). Lineage (GTDB taxonomy): Bacteria > Armatimonadota > Armatimonadia > Armatimonadales > Armatimonadaceae > Armatimonas. The sequence goes on along the minus strand of NZ_JAYUPA010000950.1, from coordinate 2,743 downwards.
ATTGGGCCCCGGTAGTCCCGCCGTGAGCGTGTAGGAGAGTCCGCCAGTGAGCTGTACCCCGAGCGTCAGCTCCCGAGACTCCGAGCGCTTGCGCGGCCCCGCCCAGAGTACCGATGGCATTCCCCCCTCATCGGCGAGTGCCTGAGCGAGGTTGCCCACCGCCGCTGCATGGAGCAAGTAGACCGCCCGGTAGAGATTAGATTTTCCACAGCCATTGGCTCCGGTGAGCACATTCAGCGGCCCGAGCTCCAGCCACATATCCCGCACCGAGCGGTACCCCTTCACGGAGAGCGCACTGATCATGGGGCCAGGAGAAATGCCTTTTTATCGAGCTTGGGATTAGCCTTGACATTGGTATAGCTCTCCACGAGAGAGAGACTCTGGCGCTGGTTGCTGGTATTGATCTCCAGCCGACGTAGCAAACGGTCGTCTTTGCCTATCGAGAACACGAGCCGTCCCTTGCCGTCTTTGGTCTCAACATCGGCGGCGACTACATCCACAAGGACACCATCCAGCGTGGTGGGCGTGGTGAATCCCAAGACCCTTGTCGTCCCCGGTCGAAGAGTGTGAACCGGGGCCGAGCGCGACGTTAGATAGAGAAAGACCGGGGCGATCAAGAGACCCGTCTGTGAGAGAGTCTCGATGATGGCTTTCTCCCCCGACTCCGCCTTGACTTTCTGGTGCTTTTTCCCATCGGCGTAGAGGCGGGTCGTGCCATCGCAAACGGAGACGATGCGTGCGCCCTGAGCGAACTTGAGCTCCACCCGTGCTTTATTGGGCTTCATGTAGACAACCGACGCCAGCGTGGTCTCGTTTCGTGCATCGCTGACCGCCTCCACTTTCACATCGGCGGAGAAAGAAAAGAGCGCCTGGTGTGCTGCCACTAAGCGATCCAGGAGCATTTGTGCGGACGGGTCTACTTGTCTCATCCGATTGCGGCTCCTTGGGCATCTTCGTCACGGAAGCCACGGGGTGGCACAAATCTCCAGAGGTCATCGGGTAAGCGCGGGTTGACTCGCAGGCTCCGGTAGTCCTCACGAATCTCGATATTTCCTTGCGTCAAAATGGCCTGGCGCAAAAGCCCCGCTTTTTCGTCGAAGCGAAGTACTGCCCGAAGGCGCTCGCGCTCCAACATAAATACCCGTAGTGCGGGCGCTTCAATAATGGTCTCACGTGTCATCTGCACCGTACTATACTCTTTCAAGAGTGACTCTAGCCCGTCTTTATCAGCCATGAGCTGTGAAAAAAAAGGCAGCGGAAGAAGCTCGTTGTTTTGAATCCCGTACGTTAGTGCATCACCGTCGGCGGGTATGGATTTAGCGTGGTAGGTTTTCGTGGGCGACAGCGCCTCGTAGACAAAGTTGTGACTTGCGACCAAGAGACATGCCCCTGCCTCACGCAGTGCTCCCTGCACCTCCATACGTAGCCGTCCGGGCCGCTTCAGAGCAATCTCTACGACTCCATTTCGCAATGTCGGCACGCCCCGCGATGTCACGCGCACCTCGACACTCAATGAGCGGAGCCCACGGTGAGCGGCAAAACAGCGGGCCAGCTCCGCTTTCACGGCAGGGTCAGCAGACGTTTCTTGCATACCGCATTATACCTTCCTCTTGACAAGAAGTTATTGTCTGTGATACTTTAATTATATGATGGATTGTAAAGACCGACTTGCCGGTGGGATTTACGGCCTTCTCGTCGGCGATGCCCTGGGCGTTCCGTATGAGTTCCACCGCCCGGAGATGATCCCGCCCTTAGATCAGATCGAGATGCAACCCCCACCGGGTTTCAAGCGTGCGCATGGCCGAACGCCTATCGGCACATGGAGCGACGACGGTGCGCAGGCGCTGGCCTTGCTGGACTCGCTGCTCACCTGCGGCGCGCTAAACTTAGACGATTTCAGCGGGCGCCTTGTCGCGTGGTACAACGAGGCTGCCTACACCCCAGACCAGCGTGTTTTCGACTGTGGTATCCAGACGGGCGACGCCATCCGCGCGCTGATGCGTGGAACACCCGCGCATGCCGCAGGGCGCACCGATGAGCTGGCGAACGGCAACGGCTCACTCATGCGCGTGCTTCCCCTAGCGCTATGGCACACCGGCACCGACCATGACCTTATCCGCAACTCTCATCTACAATCCAGTGTCACCCATGGGCACCCGCGCGCGCAAGTCTGCTGTGCGCTCTACTGTCTCTGGGCGAGAAATATTCTCGCCGACTCGCCCGATCCCTGGTCGGAAGCCGTTGGCACGCTCCGCGCCTACTACACACCACATGGCCCCTATAGCGAACAGCTAGAGTTCTCTGTCCGGCCTCTGGAAAATATCCCCGGCACAGGCGGCGGCTATGTCGTGGACTGCCTGCGCTCCGCCCGCCAAGTCCAGAGTGCGGGCGACTACGAGGCCATTGTGAAAGCCGCCGTCGCTCTAGGCAACGACACCGACACTACCGCCTGCGTCGCGGGCGGAATCGCCGGGCTTGCCTGCGGCCTTTCCGGCATTCCTCAGCGCTGGTACGAAGCACTTCAGGGCAAGGAACTAGTGGGAAATTTATGCACACGCCTTTTAGCAAGCCGGGAGTCTGCGGCGATACAGAAGCCATGAATACGCTCCGCTATCAGCCCGTCCCCTATCCGCCACCTCCGGCTCTGTAAAGAAACTTAGAGCCGGTCCTGTTGCGCACGTAAGCGCACGGGGCCGTTTTTTTATTTTGGCTTCGGGATGTAGCTCAGTTTGGTAGAGCGCTC
>NZ_JAYUPA010000949.1:0-8030 GCF_043760365.1 Armatimonas sp. | reverse complement strand
TGACATAGTGCCGCCGGGTGTAGTCGCCATCTACCTCGGTGGCCGTGGGAGCAAGGGGGAGCTCGGGAAGCTCAATAATGTCCCAGGCCGCCTTACCCTCTGCGAGAACTTTTGAGAGGGCGGGAGTTGTTGTTTTGGGGATGAGCGAGAGGATCACGCCGTGGGGAACCGGCAGATAGTTGGCACGCAGCCACTCCAGCCCGGGTGATTCCCCGAGCTGCGCTAAGTTCTGCGCCGATGTCCCAAAGTAGGTTGAGGCCAGCGGGCGTTTCGCAAGCTGCGTCATGTCCAACAGAGAGAGCTGCTCGGTATCAAGCACGGTCACATCAGGGCGAAGTTTGAGCACGTTGTGCGTGTAGCGCAGCGAGTAGGTGTCTTCGTCGCCTTGGCAGAGCAGAACGGAGCCTGGGGCGCAGGCGCTGAGTTTCTGCTGGGCGAGCTGTCGAATCCCGGTGGCAGTGTGCAGGTTGCAGGCAGGAAAGTTGAGTGCTAGCCCGAGCAGGGGCAGGACAAAGCAGGCGGCTAGGCGCACTGCTAAGGAGCGCTCACGGCTCACCAGCGCGTTCTCCACTTGACCGAGCACAAGCCCCACTAGCCCCACTCCGAGTGCAAGCACAACCAGGTAGTAGGGAGCAATATCCTCGATGGTGTAGCAGAAGCAGTAGAGCGTTACCGCAAGCGCCATGAAAAATAGCCCGCAAAGCACGCTGGGGTTGCGCCGTCCTAGCGCGAGCCCCCCCAAAGCGGCAAGCACGCTGAGTGGCCCGAAGCCATTTTCGCTAAAAATGGCCGTTAGTAGTTTCAAAGGACGCTGGAGAGTGCCAAGGCTACGGGGCATCGCAAAGTAAAAACGGTAGCTACTGCCTGTCACGTGTGCCCAAAAAACATCTGGATCTGCCAGTCTGACCCAGAGCAAGCCATAAAGCGGCAGCCCACTCACGGCAAGAAGCGCAATGCCAATGAGCAAGCGACGCGCCAGCCCCGCCACACGCCAGAGCCGCACGCCGCAGAGAACCAGCAGGCCGGGAACCAATAAGACAATTGTGAGGTGGTGGGCAAGCCCCAGACCAAGCGCAATGCAGGCAAGATAGAGCGCCTTTTCCTCGCCCGTGGCTCGGTAGCACAGGCACTGCCAGGTGGCTAAGAGCACCAGCAGAACATGGAAGCTGTAGACCTCCACTCGGTTGCACTGGCTCCAAAAAGTGAGACTGACTCCGAAAAACGCCGCCGCCCCGAGTGAGGCGAGTACCGGCGTGCCTAGCTCCCGGCTCACACGGTAGAGCAGTGCCACCGAGCCAGCCCCCGCGAGCGCCACAAAAACACCGATACGAAACGCGGGCTCACCAAAAGGCACCAGCGTGAGAAAGAGTTTTCCAATTAGGGTGAAGAGAGGATAGCCTGGTGGGTGAATCACGCCACGGGACCAGATCGCCGTGATAATCTCCCCCGAGTCGCCGCGAAAAACCGTCGGACAGAGCGTGGCGCTATAGAGCATAAAGAACACCAGCCCAAGAGCGGCGGCATTGCGACTATCGCGCGAGAGTTTCCGAATCATCCTGGTAAGAATATTGGGTGATTTGTCTTTTATCTTGAGGTAGCGGTACAGTGGGCGCATGAAACCTGAAACTCTCACTCTCTGGCCGGGCAAGCTTCCCGGCGCGGCTCCGCTCGTCACGGGCCCCGAGGCCGATAAGTCCAAACCCGGCGAGGGCATGACCGGTGGCAAGACCGTGATTCGTCTCGGCAATGTCAGCCAGCCCGAGCTGCATGTCTTTCTGCCACCCGCAAGCAAGCGGACAAAAACGGGCGTCGTGATCTGCCCCGGCGGCGGCTACAATATTCTTGCCTGGGACTTAGAGGGCACCGAGATCGCACAGTGGCTCAACAAGCAAGGCATCGCGGCGTTTGTCTTAAAATACCGAGTGCCGACGGGCGCACTCAAGCCCAACTGGGAAGGGCCGACGATGGACGCCCAGCGCGCTCTGCGATTGGTGCGTGCTAATGCGCAGAAGTGGGGAGTCGCGCTCGACAAGCTGGGGATTCTAGGCTTTTCCGCCGGCGGCAAGACAGCGGGTATGGCCGCGCTCCAAAATGGCAAATCGCTCTACGACGACCAAGACGACGCCGATAAGCTCTCGTGCCGTCCGGACTTTGCGGTGCTGGTCTACCCCGCCTATTTTTGCGACAACAATCTTCAGCTCCAGCCTGAGACCGCGGCAATGATGAGTAAAGAGCTACCCCCGTTCTTCTTCGCCCACGCCGCCGACGATGGCGTGACGTGTCAGAGCAGTGTCCAGCTCTTTACGGCGCTGCGGAAAGTCAGTGTCCCGGCGGAGCTGCATGTCTGGGAGTCGGGCGGGCACGGTTACGGCATGCGCCCCGTAAAAGGCAAGCCGATTCCCACGGCGTGGCCCAAGCGATGCGAAGAGTGGCTCAAGGCGCGGGGACTGGTGTAGACGCCGATTAAGCCCGCCCACAGAACGTGGGCGGTCACGGTTGTAGCGAGCGCATCAGCCGATCCTGCACCATAGCCATGGTGACATCGCCGCGTGTGCGTTCGACCACGGCGCGTAGGGCATCGCAGGTGCGACGCAGGCCGCTGGTGACGGCATCCGGGAAATCTACGGTGGCGAGGGCGGAGAGAATCTCGTCCATGGCGGTGAGCATGCTCTCGGCGCGGGCGTGCTCCCCTTTGCGCAGGGCATCGAGCGCGTGGCGGCGGCCCTCGGAGGCGGCTTCGGCCAGGCCATTGAGGTAGGCGGCGGCTTCGATTCCGAGCGACTCGGGCGTGGGCAAGTCCGTGCCCTCGATCAGCGCGAGCAGACACGCGGCCTCGGCGAGCTCTTTGTGGGCGTCTTGCACATAGCCTGCGTAGAGGAGCGCCGGGTAGTCGGTGAGCGCCTCAGCTACCTGCGCCGCCTCAGCTTGCGCTCCTGTAACAGCAAGGCGTGCTTCGCTCAGCTCGCCTCGGTGCATGGCACGGATCGCATTCGCACAGGTTCGGGTGAGCGCACGGCCATGAGCGAGTGCTTTCTCCCGCGACTGGTAGGTCTCCCCAAGCCCGTCACGCGCGGCGGAGACAATCGTGTTCAAGTTCTGCATACTTTTTCCTACCGCCGCCAGAGAACCTGAGGCGGTGCCATACTATCGAGAAACATCTGTCGTGGCATGCTAATCTCTGCTCCGTCGGCCTGATTAGCGTTCGCCAGGATGTTGTCTGGCTCCGCGATCACGGGCCGCCAGCCCGCTTTCTGGAGGGCAAGGTTCTGCGGTGCCGCCTTGGGCAGGCAGACCCAGCGTGCGGGATGCGCAGGATTATCAATGAGCTTCTCTAGCTCGACTGTCGTAACCCCAACTGCCATCCGTCGCCCTGAATCAAAGTAGCGGAGCGGTGCGAACGCGTAGTTCTCTAGCCCGAGATAGTAGACCGCATCGCGCGAGGGGATCTGCTTTTCAATCCAGGCCCAGCGCAAGTCCCGATCCGTATTGGACAGGGGCAGTAACCAGAATGCTTTTGCATCCTTTGCGAGAAGTATCAACAGAACTGCGCCATACGATACCCACATTACCTGAGAAAAACGTCGTTTTAGAGTCTGCTGTGCTCCCTCCGCAAGGTAGAAATAGAACCAGGGGAGGAAGCTCGAAAAATACTGGAATCCAAAGAAAAATGCCAGCATCATCAGGGTATGTAGGATCAGATACAGATCCGTGAAGCGCCGTGCTCGGAGCGAGCGTCCCCAACCCACTAGGACGAACAGAGCGATAATCCACTCACACAGCTTCGCCACCCAGACCAGCCCCAGTGTTTTTAAGAACGGCCACGGCTGCCCGCCGCTGGCCCGTGACCAGGGGAAAAGACTGTAGCCTACCTCGGCGGGGAAGAGCTGTGCTTCAGAGAGCATGTGTTGCGCGAGCGCTACCGGCCCCGGGATTTTTACTGTCGCCCCCGCAACGGAGCGTCCGGCCAGCTCCGCCTCATACTCAGGGCTAACCCAGTGACCGCTCACAGCGTAGCTACGCCAGAGCCAGGGAAACGCGAGACTGCCGAAGATCAGCGCCGTGATTATGGCGAGCCGTCGCTGCCGGGCCACAAAGAACAAGTAGAGGATGCTGGCAATCCCAAACACAATCCCAATACGATGGCAATAGAAAAATGCCGCCAGCAAGACTCCCAGTCCTAGCCCTAGCCACTTGCTAGGGGGGGCGTTTTGCACTCTCTCCAGTAGGGTGATAGTGGCAACACTGAGAAGCACCATCACTCCGATATTACCCTCAAAGTTCAGTACGCGTAGAGTAATCGGGTTTAGTCCTGCGAGTACCATAATGAGCAGTGCACGTCGGTGACCTGTACGCAGAAGAAGTAAGTGGTAGACCAGCGGCAGGCTTGCGATATAGGAAAGCATTGAGAAAATTCGGAGGGGACGCAGGAAATCCCCCGCGAATCCTATAAATGGAGCCAGCAGCAGCGAGTGCATCGGGGGGTACTTGGTTAAGAACGGCGCGTCGGGATGCGAGATATCCGAGTAGCCTTTCCCTGCCGCGAGGCTCCATGCTCCGATCACTTTATAGAAGTCATCACTGCGCTGGAGGGGCATACGGAGCGAGAAGAGAAGGCCGACCAGGATGAGAATACAGACACCTAGTAAGCCTAGCTTCGCGGAGCGTAGCCAGCTCGGTTGGGGGAGAGAGAAGACAGGCCCCTCGTACTTCGCGCGTAGTGCGGCTCGCTCTGTTTCGTCCATAATATTCCTGGCGATTGTACCACTACTGGGGTACTATCAAGGTGCAAACCTGCTGGGGGAGCCCGAATAAACCGGGCTGAGAGGGCACTGAGCCGACCCCAAGAACCTGATCCGGTTAGCACCGGCGTAGGGAAGCGGGAACCCGGTGTGTCCTCAGGACTCTGTGCCGCGTTTCGCCTCTTTCCGATGCTGGGGAGTGGCACTATGAAACGCGCTTTTACGCTTATTGAACTCCTCGTCGTCATCGCAATCATCGCAACTCTTGCGGCGATTCTTTTTCCTGTCTTTGCCCAGGCACGGGAGAAAGCTCGACAGACCTCGTGCCTATCCAATGCCCGGCAGATCGGGCTGGGTGTGCGGATGTATGTCCAGGACTACGACGAGACTTTTCCGATCTGGCATGCCTACTCCAAGAAAACGGCGGCCATTCACTATGGCATTGAGATAGATATTCAGCCGTACTTGAAAAATTTCCAGATATTTAAGTGTCCTGATGACTCCGGGGGGCCGTTCCAGCGGATGGATGTGCCGGGGACTGCCTCGTATTTTGCCGCCTACGGCTCGTCGTATTACTTCGAACGGCGCTGCTTCTCCGTGGTCAATGGTTTCTCGATCTCCAATAATACGCCCACCACTCGGGCTACCAGTATTGTGAGCGATCCGAGTTATGCGCGCCCGGCGGAGAGCGTTTTAATGCGCGATGAGATGTTCCCCTGGTTTAATCCCGCAGTGGACACGGCGGGCTACTGGGGCTACCAGGGGTTTTATCAAGCCTGGCATGCGCAGGGCGGTAGCGCGATCTTCGCCGATGGCCACGCGAAGTTCCTGGTAGGCGCGGGGCAGCTGCGTATGCTCTTCAAAGATCCTGCGGCGACGGTAAACTACTAGGCATGCACGTCGTTTTGTGCGCCAACGCGCCGTTTTCCGGGGAGGCCATCGCACTTCTTCGGGAAGCGGCGCAGGGGGCAGACTTACTGGTTGGGGTAGACGGCGGGGCGCGGACATTGCTTCGCTACGGCCTGCCCCCCCAGCTCGTCACCGGCGATGGCGACTCACTCACAAGAGCGGAGCAAGAAGCGCTCGTTGTGGCAGGCGCAGAGCTTGTTCCCACACCCGATCAGGACTTTACGGACTTAGACAAAGCTCTCGCCTATGTGATTGCGGTCAGAGGCGCGACAAAGCTCATCGTTTTTGGGGCGACTGGTGGGCGACTAGATCACAGCTACTCCGTGTTCTCGGCGCTGATCAAGCACGGGCGGCGTGTCCCGATTGTGCTAGTGGACGAGATGGCTCGCTACGAGCTGGTGGTAGGGGAGTGGCTGTGTGCTGAGCCCAATCTACGAGGCCGTACCCTCTCGCTACTCGCATTTGGTAGAGTGGAAGGCATTACGATGATCGGTGTCCGGTGGCCCCTTACCGACGACTGGCTCGCTCCCGGTTTGCGCGACGGCACCCTTAATCAGATCACGGAAGATTCTGTGAGAGTAGGTGTCGGTTCAGGCGAACTGATTGTCATGCTCCATCACGTTTAGCAGGTATTGGGGTTTGTTCGATAGAGCCCTTAACCCTGTCTGAACGAAAGAGGAACGTCTATGTTTGGCCCCATTATCGAAGGTGAGCGCATTCGCCTTGTGCCCATAACGGCGGAGATGGCTCCCCATTTCTGCGCTTGGCTCGCCGACACCCAAGTGACCCGCTATCTGGGCTTGATCTACCCGCCTACCCTGGAGTTTGAGAAAGAGTGGGTCGAGAAGATCGGTCGCAACGATACGGATTTAGTCTGGGCGGTGCTGCTACGCCAGAGCGAGAAACTCATTGGCACTACAGGAATTCACGGGATTAACTGGCAGAACCGGAGCGCGATTACCGGAAATCTTATTGGTGTGAAGGACGAGTGGGGGAAGGGCTACGGCAGCGAGGTCGTGGCGCTCAGAACCGCGTTCGCCTTCGGGACACTGGGCCTGGAAAAGCTTAAGACCCATGTCTTTGGCGCAAATATTGCCAGCCGCCGTGCTCTCGAGAAGTCTGGGTATAAAACCGTCGGCATTGCGCGCCATGATCTCTGGCGGTTTGGTCAGTGGCACGATGCCTGGCTGGGTGAGGTTCTCAGAGGCGACTGGCTCGCCGCGCAGCAAGACTAAGAGCGCCGTAGAATAGTGGCATGACGGAATCAGAGGCCACCAACTATGCTGTCTGGGTACTGACGCAGCAGCCGCGTAGCGAAAAAGAGATCGGCGATAGGCTGACCAAAAAAGGAGCGGATGAGGAGACAGTTCTTGTCGCTTTGGAGAAGCTGCGCGGCTGGGGCTACTTAGATGACACCGCGATGGCGGAGCGATGGGTAGCTTCCCGAGGTAAGACACGGGGGAAGTATCTCCTGCGTCAGGAGCTCAATCGCAAGGGGTTGGATTCTACAGAGGCGCTCGAAGGGCGCAGCGACGACGACGAGAAAAGCGCCTGTCTGTCGGCGGCAATCAAGCGTGTGGGCGACCCGCCCAAAGACCGGAGCCGCGAGGCGCAGGCGAAGCTGTCCTCGTTTTTACAGAGGCGTGGCTTTGGCTGGGATGCGATTCGCCCCGTTCTGCGCCAGCTCTATCAGGGCATCGTTGAAGACGATCTGGACGCTGTCGAGGCCGACGAGTGAGTGAGAAATTCCGAGTCGTGCATCTGTTGCGCCCTGCACAGGGAGGAATGCTCCAGCAAGTCCGTTCGCTGCTTATGGATCCCGAGACTGAGACATTTCTGGCCGCGCCGCCGCGCGAGCTGACCGCACTGGCCGGTGATTTTCCCTTGCCCGAGGGTGAGGGCCTTAAATCACAGCTTCTCGGGGGCTGGTCAGCAGGGCGCTGGGCACGCTCCGTGGGAGCACAGGTGCTTCATGGCCACGGTCTCAAGCGCCTGCCGCTCTATATTCTCGCCGCCAGAGTCGCTCGGTTGCCGCTTGTCATCACGCTCCATAACCTTGTGCCGAAGACCCCGGCGACGGCCTTATTGCGCCAAGCCAGCGCCGTGATTGCCGTCTCTGATGCCGTGGCCCGCACCGCGCCGGTTCACTGCCAGGTAATTCATAACGGCATTGACCCTGAGAAATTTGCTGATTTGCCTACGAAGTCTGAGGCACGGGCGCTTCTGGGCTGGCCACAGGAGAAAAAAATTGTTTTATCTATCGCGCGGCTCTCCCCAGAAAAAGGGTTAGATGTACTGGTTACGGCGGTGAAAGAGCTGGACATGGCACTCTATCTGGCAGGCGACGGTCCGGCGAGGGAAGCACTTAGTGAAGCACTTACC
>NZ_JAYUPA010000948.1:0-8032 GCF_043760365.1 Armatimonas sp. | reverse complement strand
TAGAACGTAAACATCAGAACATCAGCGCAGTTCTTCGGGAGCTTGATCTACCTCATCTTGTAGGATATGTCCCACTCTATAACTATCAGCTATTACTTAAAACCGTCATTTTAGATTGGTTGGCACACACAGGGCGCGTAGATCAGCTTGCCGATTTTGCCGATGATCCTGCCCCCGCCCCCGCTATCCCTAAAAAGTTTTTAGAGCTTCAAGTGGACATCCCCAAACCATTACCAAAACCCACTCCTACGACCGAAGACCTTGTGCGTGTTGGCCGTAGAATTGACTATTCACGACGCGAAGCGGCGAATCGTTCCCTTGGACGACAGGGGGAGGAGTTCGCCTTAAGCTGGGAGCAGGAACGCCTTGGTCACCATGGACGTAATGACCTTGCTCAGAAAGTAGAGTGGGTCTCCGAGGTTCAAGGAGATGGCCTCGGCTTTGATATTGCTTCCTTCGATCCTGAAACAGAAGAGCCGATAGCCATCGAAGTCAAAACCACACGCGGGGGACAATACAACCCCTTCTTTGTCACTCGCAACGAAGCAGAGGTTTCCCGCGAACAAGGCAACAAATATCGGCTGTATCGCCTCTTCAGTTTCGCAATAGACCCGCGCCTCTTCATCGTACCAGGACCACTGGATACCGCTTTGATCCTTGAACCTCATACCTACCGCGCTTACCTCCAACCCTAGCCTGCTAGTTTGCGTTGACTGCATCGTTACTTGCGGCAATAAGCCTCTGCTGTGTGCTATCTAGTGGCTCCTCATCGGGCAGGAGCTGGTCTAAGGAGGCGCAAAAACCTTCATCCTCACTGGAGGGATAGATTCCCGTCTCAAGGAGAGAAAGGAGGTTCACCCGCTCTTTCATGGCGGCATCGGTCAGATAGAACATACAGCGCCTCAGTTGTAGCGGCATGGGCTGGCTGTCGTCGAGCGGCAGGTTGATCTGCACCGTGACCTCACCATCACTGGGATCCACTCCGAACTTGAGTAGCTTGAAGCTGTAGTTGAGTGCCAGTAGCTTCTCCATCACCCGCGTACGGTAAGCCGTCCGGCTAAGATCCAGATAACAGGGAACCAGAAACCGGACATATCCCCCCTCCTCATCCAACTGGATATAGACCGCCATCATCTGACCTTGGTGTGGGAAGCTGTAGAGTAGAGTCTGCCCGCCATCGTAAAAGAGAGGAGGACCATCGGTATGAAGCGCATCGCGCAGCTCATCAATCGTTGTTGCCATGTTATTTTCACCCTTTCTGAATATCAGCCAGACAAGTATGCCTGACATATTATAGTATCATAAACAATAACTAAATTCCATCACAATTACTGCCGATGACGAAGTGTTTTGCTGAAGTCGGGGTTACGGAACGTTGTGATGAGTGAGCCGTCTGCGCTAACCACAACCGCCGTCCCTTGTGCACGATCGGCGAGCTGAGGAGCAATCCCCTGTGGGAGTTGTCTACGCCCCAGGAAGAAGACGCGGTCTCCCCCTTTCTCGTAGAAACGGCGACCAAATTTCAAGGCTAGGACTACCACCTGATCCCGAATTCCACGCTGGACTTGGCGACGCTCAAAATGAACTGTCTTTTGATACCCCATCTCAGAAAAGACATCGCACTGTTGTAACACCATCTCTTTTTCCTCCTTCGCCGAATTACTCTTACATTCGCTGGGAGGAGTACAAGTGCGACATCACGAAATGGGGTTCGTTGTGAACCAAAGGTACCAAGAGTTATGGGAGGAGCTGCAGGAAGGGCATCCGACAGCACCAGATCGGTTCTATGTAGCAGTGGCTCCAGTCCTGGTAACTCGGCTTATCCGGTGGGGCAAACTTCAGTTTCCCCGCGAGATCATTGAAGATGCGGTCACAGATGTCCTTCTTGGACTGATTCAAGCACCAGAGCGGTTTGACCCATGTAAAAGTAGCGTACTTGGCTACCTTCAGATGATTGTCACACGGCGTTTGATAGATCGCCTCAGGCGGCAAGAGAGAAGGCAAACAGAGAAAACAGTTTTTCTGGAAGATGTCGCACTTGCCGAACCCGTAGCGAATAACCTTACAGAAGATCCGGAACGTGTTGCTCTACATTCCGGACGTGACCCTGCTTTGGAATACTCCCCAGAACTAGAGAAAGTGCTGGAAGAGCTGCTTCCTGATAGGCGAGATCGGCTTCTTGCAACAGAGTTCTTAGTGGGTAGACTCTCGGTGGAGATATTTGCCCAAGTCTATTCCTTAGAGAGCCTCCCCTTGGCAGAGCAGCAACGTGAGATGAAACGGAACCGTGATCGTGTGATGCTGCGACTGAAGCGCAATCGAGAAAAACTCTGGGAGGCTGTTCATGGCTAAGGAATCCGCCGCACTGCGACGGCTACGCGATCGGGCGGTGGCTTACGCACAAGAAGATCAACGCACGGATCTTCTTGTTTCGTTACTGTCTCTCTGGATAGAGAGTGAGAATCAAACACCAGAGGCGCTGGCGCAGTTCCTCGGTACGGATGCAACGGGACTCAGCCGCCTCTCTCTGTGCCGTCCCCCCCGCCAAGGTGCGTATGTAGAAGATATTGAGGTGATTGCAGGGTACTCCGGATGCCGTGTCGAGCCACTGCGGCACCTGTTGCGACGCTTAGAGGTGCTGACTGCACTGACTGGGTCTGCGCCCGCCGTGGGTCAGCAGCATGTATCTTTGACCAATGCAATCCTATTAGCAGCACGTGATCGGGAGATAGAGACCGGTGTCTGATGGCTTTGCACAGACGCTTGTACTGGCGGCTCGTTTACGGGAAGAGCTGAATGTAATGCCCACAGAGGTCTTTGAGCCTGTGGAGGTGTTGGAGTCTGCCTATCCCGTGGCCTGTGTTGCCATACCAAGCCTCTGTGTGGGGGCGATCCGCCAGTGGTTGGAGCAGCGTGTGGAGTCGTTTCCCACCCAGCTTTTGCTGGCGGAACAGGAAGATCGCCCACTGCACGGTGCCGTCCTCGCCTGGCGTGGTGTGGGGCTCCTGCTTGCGGATGAACACGATCCTTGGATCGAGCAGCGCTACACCTATGTCCATGAAGGTGCCCATTTTCTTCTTGAGCATTACTTTCCACGTGAGGAAGCGCTACGCTGCTTGGGAGAGCGAATTCGTCCTGTTTTGAACGGGGAACGCCCCCCGACTCTGGAGGAGCGCTCCGACGCACTACTGAGAAACACCGCAGTGGTGTGGCATACACACCTGTTTCCCAAAGACGCCCAAGGACGCCAGTTTGCAGAAGAGAGAGCGGACTGGCTGGCCTGCGGCCTGCTGGTGCCCCCCGAAGCAATCCTTCAAGGAGAGCAGAAGCTGGTCAGTGCGGAAGAGCTCGCGGATGCTTACCAAATTCCGCGTACGATCGCGGAAGAATATGTTCTACGCTTACACTATGAAAGACAGCCAAAGAGCCATAGCTTGGCGCTAGAGCGCCTTTTATCCTATACGACGACGTAATTTTCATACAATTGTCGTACTACCACTCAAGAAAGCGAAGCATTACTGTAGATGGAAGAAGAAAGTCTTACGGCAAGCTTGGGAGAGCCGCTTGAGAGCGTTCTGGATCTTACCTCCTGGAGGGATGGCAAGGATCAGAGTGCCCTTTACGAGCAGCTCAGAACGGTCGTTGCGGAGAGTGTCGCCCAGAGCGAGCGCACTCGTCAGCCGATTCGCGATATCGTCGTCAAGCGACTACGGGCAAGTGCGGGAACGGGTACCTCTCCCAAAGAAGCGGGGCTGTATTCCCTTACTCCAGAGGATATCGCGGAGGTTCATCGCCAGCTACTCTTTAACGGAGCGGCAGAAGCCTGTGATGGCACGGTCATCGCACATGACTCCCTCTTGCTAACCGTGGCGCAGATCGGCGTCGCTCTCGTTGCCTACCAGGGTGGCACTGGCTCCTGGGTTCAGCGGCTCTACCGACGGGACCTACGGGAGACCTACGAAGACCCTGTTGAGGAAGCCATCGCTTTACTGGAGCGCCGGAGCCGAAGTGATAGTGCCGATGCGGATGACACGCGTGATCCGGTCAGCCGCCTGCTACGTCGTGGCCTGATGGAGTACGCCGAGCGCGCTATCTTGCTTCACCGCTCCACTGCCCCTTGGCGTATCGGTCATGGTCACCCCGTGACGACGACAATTCTGCTGCCGACAACGCGCTCTCTCTTCCTGGCATCTATCGACGTACTCCGTGGACTTTTGTTAGACCATAAGAAGTTTCTCTACGTGGCAAGTAGCCCGGCAGACCGTTTGGCTCGCACAATCGGGGATTCGCTCTACCCCCTAGAATATGCCGTGATCGGAACCATCGCCGACTCTTTTAACGATCATCACATTGATAGCCTGACGAGTAAATCAACAGGCCATCCTCAAGAGCGAATAGCACTCCGGCAGTTTCTTACTGATGTTCGGACAGAGATTGTCTATGGAGTCTACCGGGTTACCGACTACTCACCCGCGCAGGTTTTCTATGCCCATAAAGATCACGTTCACACCGCAGCGTCACTGGCAATGGCCGACAGCGTCTTGCAGCCACACCGTGGCTTTCCGATGTTGATTGACCTCGCCGACCTAGTCTGCCGAACGACGTTTGATGGGGGAAGCTTCGCGGGTCTGGTGCACTCCGCTTACGCTGCGGCTGGGGCACCCGTTCGTTATTTAGGAGAGCGTGAGACACGCTCACGCTAGGGTTTAGGGGAGATAAAGGAAAATGACTATGGAGCAAGAAGAGACAAGAGGTGCACTGCGCGTTTTTGACCAGGTGCGGGAGGAGATGTTGGATGATGCTGCTCTACGGGGAGGAGCCTATACCATTCCCGCAGATCGTGCCAACGCAGCCGGGTTCACGATGTTCGATACGCCCAACAGCGACGACAATCTGATTGAGGTTCTGGTACCCAAAGATCGAATCGAGCGTCTGCCTTCTCAAGCGAGTGTGCGTATTCGAAGCCGAGATGGGCGGGTCTATCTGGGAACGGTGGTTCGTGGCCCCTATGCTCTTCCAGACGGGCTTCGGGCGGATGCCCCGCCGGTTGTGGCAACAGCATTACATGGCTCTGTATTCCTTCCGGAGTACCATGGACTGGTGTCTGTCGAGCTGGCAGGGGAAGAGCGTGACGGTGCGCTGATGCCCCATCGGTTCCGCCCCCTGCCAAATAGCCCGGTGGAGGCACTGGAAGATGCGGAGATCGAAGCCTTCTGGAAGACCGGGGGAAATGTGCGTCTTGGAGCCGCGTTCGGCCATGAAGATCTAGCTGTCTCGTTCGATCTCATGCGTAAAGAAGTGCTCCCGCGCCACACGGCGATCCTTGGAACGACGGGAGGAGGTAAGTCCACAACCGTTGCAGGTATGGTTCATAAGCTCCAGACCGCAGGCGCGGCGGTGATTCTTTTGGATACGGAGGGTGAGTACACGGAGATGAACCTGCCGACAGAAGACCCACGCATGGAGGCGGCTCTAGAGCGGCTTGGCCGTAAGCCCGAAGGTGTCGCCGATACCCATGTCCTGTATCTGGTAGGGCGCGATGCTGCCAACCCTCTTCATCCTGATTGCCGCCCCTTCTCCCCATCGTTTTCGCGGATCTCGCCCCATGCGGCGATGGAGATTTTCGATCTCAACGAAGCCCAGGAAGAGCGCTTTCAGAAAGCCGTTACCACCACCGCACGACTGCTCGACGAGCTTGATCTTTGGACTGAGGAAAACCGGCAGTACGCAAAAGAGGCTATGGATGAGTTCGATGAAGGTTGGCCCAAAATGCGCCTCTCGCAAGTCTACGATGTCGCGCGCTGCATCGCGGATGTGCTGCAGAATGGCTCTGTTCAAGAAACAGCTCTGCGATCGCCAGATTTTCATAACCAGCGTGCGAAGTTTGTGGAAATTATTCGCGAGGCTGCTAAAGATGAAACAAAACATTGGCAAAGCTGGCGCAAGGTGCAGGGGCGGATTGGACGGATCGAGCGGCTTGGGCTTTTTGATAACTCGAAAGCAACCTTGCTGGATGCTAGGCAGATGCTTCAGCCGGGGCGGGTGACTATCATTGACCTCTCGGACTCCGAATCTACCGTGGTGAACAACCTCGTGATCAGTGAGCTTCTGCGCGAAGTGCAGCGCCAGCAAGAAGAAGCCTACCAAGAGGCCGAGGATATGGGACGTGAGCCCACACCTGTGGTCGTCCTGATTGAAGAGGCACACGAGTTTCTCTCTAGTGCCCGGATCGCTCGCATGCCGATTCTGCATCAGCAGGTAGCCCGCATCGCGAAACGAGGCCGCAAGCGCTGGCTGGGGCTGGTGTTTATCACGCAGCTGCCCCAGCATTTGCCTGATGAGATGCTTGGGCTGGTCAATAACTACATCCTTCATAAGATCGGCGATACCGGCGTCGTGAGCCGCTTAAAGCGCACGATTGGCGGGATGGACGACTCGCTCTGGGGGCGGGTTTCACGCCTTGCACCAGGGCAGGCCATTGTGTCGCTCTCCAGCCTGACCCGTCCCCTTCTGACCGCGATAGATCCGGCTCCCTGCCGGTTGAGGATGATCCGTTGATAAAAGCAATTGTTGTTTCTGACTGCCACCTGGGAACCTACTACGCCCGGTTTCGCCCCGAGCGCTTGGAGAAGAGACGCCGCCAGCTCCAGGAGAGCTTTGCGAAGACTGTTCAAGCCGCACTGGATCATGACGTGGAGCTCTTCCTCATCGCAGGGGACCTTTTTGATCGTCCCGATCCGCGCAATGCAGACCGGCTCTTTGTCGCACAGCAGCTTGGTCGGCTGGCGGCGGCGAAGATCCCCGCGGTGGCGATTGCAGGCAACCATGACAGCCCTCGCTCCTACGGCTATGACGGCGGTATTGTCCCCTTGCAGGAGATGCATGCGCTGGGCGGTGTCCATCTCCTCCGAAAGGACGATGTCATGGAGGGCGTCCAGATCACAGTGCGAAGCGGGGCCACCGTCTCGGTTCGCGGGATGAGCGCTTCGTTCCAGCACGACGATGGTAGCTGCCCACTTAGTGCCCTCGCCGCTGACAAGCGAGGCGGCGCACTGGACATTGTCCTGCTCCACTACGGGGTCGAAGGCTGGTCTGGTGAGAACTTCCAGGAGCCACGCCTAGCGCTGGAAAACCTAGAGAAGCTCGATACGGATGTTATTTGTGTGGGGCACCTCCACCGACGAAACGAGCGCCGACTCCAGAGTGGGGCATTGTTACTGAACCCTGGCTCGACAGAACACATTCACTTTGGTGAGGAAAAGCTTGACTGTGGCTGCTATCTTCTGACACTGGCTACCGGGCAACCAGCGAAGGCAGAGTACCTGCGGCATACCGTTCAGCCGATGCGCACCCTGGAAGTCTCTGGAGAAACGTTGGATGAGACAGACCCGCAGGCGGATCTGGAGAAACGAATCGCCGAGGCCACGAGCCAAGAGACTCTCTTCCGGCTGATCTTGGCGGGGGAACTTCGTCAGGAGGTCTATGAGCTGGTGGACCTTAATCGCTTGCAGACGTTTGCGAGTGAGCGCTCGTTCCACTCTCAGATACAAACGGACGATCTTGCGATTCGCTATCCCTTTGGGGAGCTTGTCTTCTCCTCGGGGGGCTTCGAGCTCAATGAGGTACTCAGCGAGGTGGCACAGGCTATGGAACTATCCGCAACGGATGAAGAGCAGCGTTCACTCTGCCGCGAAGCGCGGGAGGCAATCCTGGCATCGTATCAGCGACTGCGTGGAACGGGGGTGGCAGCATGATTCTTCTACACCGGCTAGAGGCCGAAAACTTCAAGCAGTTCGAGAAAATCGAGCTGGATTTCCCCGAGCGTGGTGCCGTGCTCATCGAGGGGCACAACGAAGCAGGTAAGTCCTCGCTCTTTGAAGCCGTTTACTTTGCGCTCTACGGTAAGGGACTGGGTGGGCTGGATGTGGGAGACCTCAAGCGCTACCACGCAGATCAGATGCGGGTTACCCTCCGATTTTCTGTGGAAGGCCGCCATTTCACCGTGGAGCGTCGCCTTGCCTCCAGCCAAAAA
>NZ_JAYUPA010000947.1:0-2849 GCF_043760365.1 Armatimonas sp. | reverse complement strand
AAGGCGGCCCTCCACCGCCGCGCCAAAGAGCCAGAGAAGCAAGTGCATGAGGCTCCCGTGCAAGAATATCGAGCTGACCATGCGAATTGGGGAGAAAGTATCGTGTGAGATTGCCCAATCCTTAACAACACCCTCTTTAGCAACGAGCAAGTACTCGCTGGTGAAAATATAGATCAGTGTGTTGATAGCGATTAGGCCAATCGTGGCATAAGGGAAACTCTCTGGCGGGTTTTTAGCGCGGTACGGAATCATAGACTCAACCTCCTTGAGTGAACAGACCTATTATAACAAAGATGAGCTTTTTGCACGAATCGTTATCCGCCCACTGAAAAGTGGGCGTCTGGGGGCCTTCGGCCAAAAAGTCGCTCCGCGACTACCGAGTTCCTAAGTTCTCAGTCGCGGAGCGACTTCGTAGCCGAGGAACGAGGCTCTTAGACGCCGATTTCAATCGGCGGTGGAGAGATTCATGCAAAACGCTCAGATAATACCGAGTTCCCAGTCGCTTGCGACATTATGGCGCGAAGCGCCCGCAGACGCCCACGTTCCTGTGGGCGGAATTGTGAAACACGAATTGTACAGGTAAACTCCAGAGGAGGGCTTATGACAACCAAGATAGGGCCGATCTGGAGTGTTTTCTTGCTTGGCGAAGTAGAGGTGCATGATGCTTCCGGGCAATGTGTTCTCTTCCCGGGGCGTCACGCGGAGTCGCTCTTTGCCTATCTTTGTCTTGAGCCGGGAAAAGCACATGCACGGGAGGCTCTTGCGGAGCTGCTCTGGCCCACCCAGGAGCTAACCAGTAAACGTACCCGCCTGCGTCAGGAGCTGGCGGTGTTGCGGCGTCTCTTTGGAACGGAAGAAGACGGTGGCCTGCTTCAAATCACCCGTACGACGGTCAGTGTGGTGCCTGAGCGCATTCTGAGCGACTGGGCCCGTTTTCAGGTCGCCGCTCACCAGCTTGGCTCGCCCCACGACGAACCGGCAGTCGTCACTATCCTTGACCTCTATCGGGGGCCACTACTCACCGGCCATGATGAGCTGGTGAACGGGCACCGACGTGAGGTGGAGGAGATCTTCGAGAGAGCACTCTGGCGACAGGTTTTCTGGGCACGCGAACACCGGAAAAACACCGAAGCGGTGACCGCACTGCAGCGACTTCTGGCGCGAGATCCTCTTAATCTTGCAGCCAATACCGAGCTGATGCGGCTCTACCAGTCCCAGGGGCAGTCTGGAGCCGCACGGCGACAGTATCAAGAAGCGGAACGGGTCTGGCAGGAAGCTCTGGGAAGTGCTCCGCCCGATGTCCTCACTGAGTTCTTACAACCGCTAAGCCAGGTTCCCGCGCGTCCTGAAGCACCACGGGCACCGGTGAGCTTGCCTCTGCCGAAAGCGCTCGTCCCGAGAGCGTCTGCCCCTCGACATGCCCATTTTCTCTGGCTCATGGTTCCGGTTCTTCTGCTGGCAGTAGTGATTATCCAGCTGAGCCGGAAAAAAAATCTGCCGTCTGCACCGGTTCTACGTAAGGCAAGTGTTCGTTGGTATTATCTGGATCATCCCGGCCCTGGTGAGAAACACACCCAGACGGACACCAGCTCCGACGCCACCGCGGTGGCGTCACTCCCCGATGGCCGTGTCTGTGTGGCCGGGCTGGTGGACACGGAGAAAGAGGACGTTGATATCCTGGCTGTCTTCTTCGCGCCCGATGGCACCCTGCTCAAGCGGCATCGTTTCTCAGGGCCGGGCCACGACTGCGACCGAGCATTCTGTGTGGCGGTGGGTGATCCAAAGAGTTTCTATGTCGCGGGAGAGTCCTACTTCCCAGAAGCACCCGGGCGACCTAAGGGCTGGTATCTGACACTCCTCAAGTACGATAGCGGGGGCAACCTGCTTTGGTCGCGTTTTTCGACGGCACTAACCAATAACGAAGGGCATGGGGTTCGGGTGATCAGTGATGGGACAGGTGGAGCTTATCTCGGCGGGACGATGCTGGTGGCTGGGAAACGCCAGCCGCTGTTGCTTCACTACGCCACTGACGGCGCTCTGCTTTGGAGCCGTACCGTCACACAGGCAGGCAAAGAGAAAGAGGCCACTTTTGCAGCACTCTGTGCCAATTCCCATGGTGACGTGTTTCTAGCAGGGAACACATCGGTATCAGGTAATCCCAACACGGACTGGCTTGTCGCGGCCTACAGCCCGAGCGGTCAGGCGCTCTGGCAACATACGGTGGATGGGCCTGGGCAAGGTGCCGATAAAGTGGGGGCGATCCAGGTGAGCCGCTTCGACCAGGTCTTTGTGGCCGGGATCTTGGGAATGGCATCTCCTCCCGGCGCCGCGCTGGCCCTGACACGCTACTCGGCCTCGGGTGAGCTGCAGGGAACCTCATGGGACTCTGAAGTGCAGGCTGACCTGCGCCTAGAGAGTGCACAACTCTCCAGTAATGGTATTCGCATGACACTGGCGGGCCAGTTCACCCATGCGGACGGCGCTGTTGAGTCGCGTGTGGTGATGTTCGATGAGAGCGGGCGTCTGCGCTGGAAGCTCCCGCTGTCTGCCACGAAGCCGGACCGTAGCCTGGCCAGCCCCCATGTTCTGGCTGATCCCTACGGAGGCGCTTTTATCACTGCCTACCTGACAGAGCAAACCATTTTCAACCTGTTCACCAACGGTGACACGCTTCTCCTACGTGTCAGCCCGACGGGGCAGCTTGAAGAAAAACAGCGCTTCGCGTCCGAGGACGGGCATCCCACGATGGATCTGGCTGCCGATGTCAACAATGCGTTCTGTGTCTCCGATGTGTCTCCCCCCGTTTTGGTTGGTCAGCGCCGCGAGCTAGGTCATGAGTCTCGTCTCCA
>NZ_JAYUPA010000946.1:0-8060 GCF_043760365.1 Armatimonas sp. | reverse complement strand
CGTGGAAGCGCCGACGGAAGAGAGTGAGACGCCGCGCCGTGTCCGTGGCCTGCGCCGCACCCGCACTGTTGCCGCTCCTACCCTGATGGTTTCTGGCGACAATGCGCCCGCAGCACGTCCCGTCGAGATCTCCCAGGCATCGGAAGCCGCTTCCGCAGAGGCGAGCGCAAGTACGGAAGAGGGGACGCCACGCAGAGTGCGAGGCGGGCGACGGGGGCGCTTAGAGCCCACTGCCGCCGCTCTCTTGCCACCGCCCATTGCGGGCATGGCTGCGCCGGTGCCCGTGGAGCCACTGCCGGCTGTGTATGTGCCTCTCGCCGCTGAGGTACTCGCCAATCTGGCCGAGACTAAGATCGCCGTCCGTAAGGGCGTCGCCGAGCTGCTCATTGGGGGCGAACCGCGTCTGCCAATGCTCTTCTTTGTGAATACCGAGATGGGTGACGAGGCACTTCCCGTGGCGCAGCGCCAGATTCGTCTGGCCTACGAAGCGGGGGTACGGGTTTTTACGGTACTCTGTCACCTGCCGTGGAAGAACCGCGCCGGTGAGCGTCGCTACGATCTTCTGGATAGTATTCTCAAGTTTGTGAGCGAGAACGCGCCCGAAGCTCTGGTACTTCCGCGTCTGATCTTCTCCCCGCCCGCATCGTGGGTGCGGCAAAATCCGGGCGAGATGGTGCGCTACGCCAGCGGAGAGCAGGGCGATATCTCCCTGGGTTCCCGGCTATTCTGGGAGGGCGAGGCGGAAGAGGCGCTCCGCGCCGCCGTCGAGCATGTCGCACAGGGAGCCTACGCAGGGCGTGTCTTCGGGTTCTATCTGGAACACGGCGAGTGGCTTCATGAAAAAGGGGTCGGCTACGATCTATCAGATGCCAATGTCGCCGCGTTTCGGTACTGGCTCCGAGCCCGCTACAAGAACTCCACGGTTTCCCTGCGCTCGGTGTGGCACGATGGCAGCGTGACATTCGAGACGGCGCAGATTCCGGCTTGGCCGGTTCCTCAGGGAAGCGGCGTCTTTTTGGGAGCCAAAGAGACACGCTGGTCAGATTTTCACCGATTCATGAGTGAGCGGGTCAGCGAGGTCATCAATCGGCTTGCGAAGGCTGTGAAAGATGCCTCCGGTGGGCGGAGCGCCGTAGCGGTAAGCTGTGGCTACACACTGGAGCTCGCACGGACGAGCTCGGGCCATCTCGCGCTCGCCGATGTGCTCGCCTCACCAAATGTGGATATTATCACGGCACCGCTCTCCTACACGGGGCGCTTGCCCGGCGGCTCCGCCCCTCTACCGCTGCCGATTGAGTCCGTTGCGCTGGCGGGAAAGCTCTGCATCCTTGAGGACGATACCAAGACCTTTCTGGCGAGCGGGACGACTCCGGATACCTACAACCCGCACGTCTCCACCGTGGAGGGAACACGCGCCGTCCATGTCCGTAACTTTGGCGCGGCGCTCGCGCACGGTGCGGGAATTTCCTACATGGACCTCTGGGGCGAGGGCTGGCTGGACGACCGCGAGACGTGGGAGTTCCTGAGCGGCCTGCGCGAGATTGCTGATCTCTATGCTGTTCGACGCCGCAACCCACGGACCAAGTCCAACGCCGATCCTGATGTGGCTGTGATTGTGGACGAAGCGAGCTTCTTCGATGTGCGCGATGAGCGGCTCCTGGAAAACCTGATCTCGTCCCAGCGTGATGTGCTGCTTCGCTCCGGGGCACGGGTTGGTTTCTATCTTCAGTCCGACCTGACCCGCAAGAACTTCCCAGAGACTCCGCGACTGTTTATTTTCCTGAATGCTTTCCGGCTGGAGCCCGCCGTGCGCGCCGCGATCCGGGAGCGCTGGCAGGAGGATGGGCGCACCCTCTTATGGCTGTTCGCGCCCGGTGTTCGGGAGGAGAGCCTCGCGGAGCAGGCCGAGGTCTTCGGAATGCACCTGAAGCTTCAGCCCTTTGCCTCAAAGCTGGGGAGCCGAGTCTCCTCCGATGTGCGCTCGCCCCTCACCGATGCCCTGCGTGGCCAAAAACTGTCGGACGAAGTGCGTATCAATCCATCGCTCACCGTCTCGGACTCCCGAGCCCAAGTATTGGCGGAGTACGGCAATGGGAACCCGTCGCTGGCGGTTCGCAAGCACCCGCGCTGGCAGTCGGTGTTTATCGGGGAGCCAAGCCTGACGCAGGCACTACTGCGCGGTGTCTATCGGCTGGCTGGGGTACCCATCTACACGGTGGACGACGATGTGGCTTGGGTGGGCGATAATATGCTGTGTCTACACTCGGCACCAGGTGGCGGGACGACGGTCTATCTGCCGGAAGATTCCGCGATCCACGACTTTGTCTACGGGGAGACGCTGGCTCGCAGTGGACGTGGTGCACGGCTCTCCATGCCCTTGAACGGAACTCGCTTACTCTACTTCGGGCCGGCTGCCGAGGCGGAGCGCTTTGGGGCGGAGCCCGCCACTGCGCCCGTGGGCTTGACAGACAGTGAGCTTCCGCCACAGGTCGCCGCCTTTGTCTTCGAGACCCCTTCCGCGCTGGGAGCGGACACGATCTCCGCCGAAGATGAGGCAATGTTCCAAGCAGCCCTTGCGGAACTACCCACACTCTCCGAGGACGACGAAGACGAGGAGCCGGTCGCTCGGGTGGCACTGCCTCAAGTTGTTTCCATCACGGTCAAAGTTGTACCCGTCGCCGCCCCCGTGGCTGCGGAAGAAGCTTCCGCCGAGCGGCCTGGGCGCCGTCGCCGTGGCCGTGGTGGCCGTGATCGTCAGCGGCGGGACGAGGTGTCTGGTACACCGGACGTCGCACTCGATGCTACTGTCACCGAGGTTGACCCACCGCGTCGTCCCTCTCTGGAAGAACTATTGCCACTCTCGGAAACCCCTATTGAAGGGGAAGTCCCTCCCATTCCTGACGAGTTTTTGCCCCGCAATGAGTCCACAAATGAGTCCGCTGAACCGACCCGTCCCGCCCGACGGACAAGTGGACGGCGGCGGCGGTTGCCCCGTAGTGAGGGAGATGCCCCTGACACCGACGCTCCCGCAACGGAGTAAGAAACTAGCTCCCTGATAGGGGGCATCTGTTAGTGGAAACAGACGCAATGCGCAAAATTATTAAAAATATCTTATTGAAACTTGCCCCCGAAGTGGCAGGTGCCTGGTTTGACAAACGTCGGAATCAGTATATTCAGGCGTTTGAAAAGCGTATTGGGTTGACGGAACTTTCGCAACGGTATGTTGAGCAATGCGGTCTTGAGGTTCAGAATGGGCTGTTTGCGGGCATGAAGTACCTTCCTGAGGCGACAGGAAGTGTCTTTGTACCAAAGTTACTGGGATCCTATGAGGCTGAGATTGCTGAGGAACTCAAGAAGTTGCTGACGCGGGAATATGAAGTACTCGTTGACATCGGAAGTGCAGAAGGCTACTATGCAGTTGGGCTGGCATTCATTCAAAAGAATTTGAAAGTCTATGCCTACGACTCAGATACTCGAGCCCAAAAACTATGCCAAGAAATGGCCCTGCTTAATGGCGTAGAGGACCGAGTAACCGTTTTAGGCAAGACTACCTCTGAGAGTTTAAACCGTGTTTGTGGAAACAGAACCTTGCTGATTTGTGATGTCGATGGAGCTGAGCATCTAATTCTCGATCCCGAAAAGGTGCAGAAACTTAAAATGACAGATATTTTGGTAGAGACCCATGATTTTGTAGATAGCTCGATTACGCCTACATTGATAAAACGATTTGAAATGTCGCATGACTTATTGTTTATTGCTACTTGTGATAAAACCCCCAAAGATTATCCAGTCTTAGGATTTCTCACGGACGAGGAACAACGTAAAATTTTGGGTGAGTATCGCCCTGCGCCTCAGACCTGGGGAGTGTTTCGAGCACGTCAGCGCTAGTGTTACTATGGGCTACTTTATGATCCGCTCCCTTCACCAGAACCTCATCGGCGAGTGGTTTGGTGGGCAAGATATGCTCGTGTAAATTGGGTAGGTTGATCGTCTCCCAGATTGTTTTAATGTAGGCTTCCCATTCCGCGTGGGAGAGCTTCAGAAAGCGCGTGAAGTACGACGTCGGATCGGCGTGTGCCGCATTGCGCAAGCGTACCAGGCGCTCACGGTACCAGCGGAAGAGATCGATTTCTTCCGCGTGGAGGTAGATACGATAGTCAAGCTTGCCTTCGGTGAACGCGGGCTGGAGAGCATTGATTCCCTCTATGATCACAAGATCCGGTGTAGGGATCTCGCGCTGTGCGCCGGGCAAGATATCATAGATTTGGTGGGAGTAGACCGGGACGTGGGCGGGTTGGCCGTTGCGCAGGGCATCGAGAAAGGCTGTAAATGCCTCCGCATCATAGCTCTCGGGAAAGCCCTTACGTGTGAGTAAACCGCGCGCTTCCAGTGTGGCATTGGGGAGAAGAAAGCCATCCGTGGAGACTACCTCAACGGTCTTTCCCGTCGCACGCTCGCGCTCCGCCATCTGGGCTGCCAGCGTGCTCTTACCTGCCGCGACACTGCCTGCCAGTCCGATCAGTGTGCTTCTCACTGGTCGAATGTTTTCTCGATCACATTGCCCTCGCCCAGCAAGACTATTTTGGCTTGGTGCGTGTCGACCTCTTCCGAAGCAATCTGGGCGTAGGCGCAGACAATAAGCAGGTCGCCTTTCTGGACACGGCGTGCCGCCGCGCCATTGAGCGAGACCTCGCCGGGCGCACCCGCGATGACGTAGGTCGAGAAGCGCTCGCCATTATTGATATTGTAGATTTCCACTAACTGAAGGGGGCGGAGCTTGGCCGCTGCAATCAGTCCGGTATCAATGGCGATGGAGCCCTCGTAGTGAAGATCAGCCCCGGTGACAGTTGCACGGTGGAGCTTGGAGTAGAGCATCGGAATGGTCATAGCGCCTTAGCATACCCGATCAAGTGCGTACTGAGCGTTATGAGATCGGGAAGGGGCTCGCCAGGACCCTGTGCATCCCATAAAACAGCGCGTATTGTTTTCATCGTTTGCTGGTCGTTCTGGACAACCAAATCCGCGCCTGAGGCCAGCACTTTCTCAACTGCGTGGCGAATCTCCTCCGGGCTGGCTCCATCGGTGAGCTTGAAGCCTATCAGGCGTAGGTTCGGGTTGCGCGAGTACCCCTTAAGCTCCGGGAGAATCTTCTTGCCCGGCACCAATTCGACGGAGAGCTTGCTCGCCGAGCTGAGCTTTCCGGTGAGCGGCGCGGCGTGGCGCACGCCGTCCCTCATCACGCTCTCCACCACAAAATCGCTGACGGCGGCGGCATGGACGACGAGATCGAAGTGCTGCGTAGAGAGAAGCTCAAAGCAGGCAGAATCCAGATCGGCGACCGTAACAAAAAACTGCTCCGTGACGGTCAGATTTGGCCCTGTGGAGTGCTGTGCCCGGAGCAGGGTGACCGTAAATCCCGCCTTGCAAAATGCATCAGCCAGCGCTGCGCCTGTTGCGCCCGTGCTGGAGTTGGCGATTACCCGGACGCCGTCAATAGGCTCACGCGTCCCGCCCGAGGTGATAAGAACCCTCACCCTAGAATTGCTTTCAGAATCGCCTCGGGCTCCAGCAAGCGCCCCTCGCCGACATCACCGCACGCAAGATTTCCCGCGTCGGGGCGCAGCACGGTCACGCCGAGCGATTCAAGCTTTGTCACAGATTCTTGCGTGATAGGATGCGTCCACATCTTCGTATTCATCGCGGGCGCGACAAAGAGTGGCTTGGTAAAGTCATGGGTCAGCCATAAGTTACCCAGCAGATCATCGGCGACCCCCCCCGCCATCTTATTGAGCCGATTTGCCGTCGCCGGACAGAGCACAGAAATATCCGCCCAGCGGTTGATCTCAATGTGCTCCATCCAGCGCCCCGGGGCAAAGGTATCCGTCAGTAGCGCACGCCCTGAGAGTCCCTCAAGTGTCGCTGCCCCAATAAACTTCAAGGTGGACTCGCTAGCGACGCACTGAACGCTGTGCCCCGCTTGCGCCAGACGCGAGATGACCGTGCAGGCCTTGTAGCACGCAATCGAACCGGAGAGCTGAAAGAGAATGTTCATAAAGCCACGTTGTCAATCAGCCGCACCACCGGCCCGCCACCGTCGAGTGGTGGCGTGTGTACCGCACCTAGCCGTCGGCCCCAGTGCTCAGCGACATAGTCCACGGTGAAATCGAGAGCTTCTAGCTTCTGTGTTGCCTCGTCGCAAGAGAGCGTGAGGTCGGCGAGAATCGTTGCCCACTGGGCGGCTAGCGCACGTTGCGCGGGAGTCAGGCGGCGGTTGCGGCTGCTCATCGCGAGGCCATCAGGCTCACGAACTGTGGGGCAAGGGATAACTTGGGTGGGATGGTGGAGCGCCTCGGCCATTTCCTTGACCAGTAGGAGCTGCTGGAAGTCTTTCTCACCGAAGAATGCGGCGTCGGCCTGTATGCAGTTGAAGAGCTTGAGCACCACGGTGAGCACGCCGTCGAAGTGACCAGGACGGTGCGCGCCTTCCAGAAGCGTGCTCGTCTCGGTCTCCGTCACGCGGTAGCGGTAGCCATCGGGATAGAGCGTCTCGAAGGTCGGGGCGAAGACGAACTGACAGCCGCTGGCCTTAAGCATCTGGCAGTCGGCGTCAAACGTGCTGGGATATTTTGCAAAGTCGTCCGGGTTATTGAACTGGGTGGGGTTCACGTAAATGCTGGCCACGGCGTGCTCGCACTGTGCCAGCGCGGTTTTTACAAGCGCGAGATGCCCCTCATGCAGTGCGCCCATCGTCGGGACAAAGCCCACCGTTCCACTCGGGCGGAGCGTGTGCCACTCGGGGGGGGTGTGGAAGACCCTCACGCGTAGCTCTCTTTCTCCGTGGGAAAAGTGCTGGACTTTACGGCTTCGTCGTAGGCGCGCAGGGCAGTCACCGAAGCGCTGGCTACCTCACCAAATGCCCGTGCGAACTTCGGGGGCTTTTCCGTGAAGCCGAGCAGGTCGTGGAGCACGAGCACCTGGCCATCGGTGTCGGGGCCAGCGCCGATACCGATAGTGGGAATGCTGAGTGCCTCCGTGATGCGCTTACCCAGCGGCGCGGGGATGCCTTCGAGAACGATTGAGAAAACCCCAGCGGCTTCGAGCGCTTTTGCGTCGGCCAAGATGCGCTCGGCGGCGGCGTCCTCGCGCCCTTGGACTTTAAAGCCCCCAAATGCATGGATAAACTGCGGTGTCAGCCCGACGTGGCCCATCACCGGGACGCCGCCCTCCACTAAGCTCTGGATGATCTCCAAGTTACCTGCCGCCCCTTCGAGTTTTATGGCCTGCGCCCCGGCTCTCAGGAGTGCTTGCGCCGCGCTCACCGCCTCGCTCTGGCCTTTGCGGTGCTCCAGAAACGGCATGTCACCCACGATAAACTTTCCCCCTGCGCCCCGTGCCACGGACTCGGTGTGAAAGAGCATCATGGGGAGATCAGCGGCGAGCGTGCTGGGATGCCCGTGCACCACCATTGCCACGGAGTCGCCGACCAGAATACAGTCCAAATCCGTCTGAGCGACGAGCCGGGCGAAAGCGCAGTCATAGCAAGTCACAAAGCTGATGCGCTGATTGCCAGCTTTACGGCGGCGAAAGTCGGGTAGGGTCACAGCGTTTATTGTACCGCTTGCGAAAGCGGCTAGAGATTCCCTGTTGTCTTAATATAAAGTATGGGAAAACATATTTTTATGTTAAGTATATTTAATCTTTACTTTATGTTACCTTAATGGTTACAGGAGCACTTTGCTGATAACATTTTACGGTTTACTTCGCAGGCAGGGAAACTTCCTGTGAACAAAGAATTTAGGAGTTTAAAATATTATGAAGAAGCGCGCATTTACGCTTATTGAGCTGCTTGTCGTTATCGCTATCATTGCGATCCTCGCTGCTATCCTCTTTCCTGTGTTTGCACAAGCCCGTGAGAAGGCCCGACAGACATCTTGTTTGTCAAATCAGAAGCAAATTGGCCTTGGTGTTATGCAGTATGTGCAGGATTACGATGAAACCTACCCCACTGCCTACTACTACAAGAATAATACAGCTACTGTAAATGGTGGTTCGGCGGGTGG
>NZ_JAYUPA010000945.1:0-2856 GCF_043760365.1 Armatimonas sp. | reverse complement strand
CCAGCACGTGCCCCCAGTAGTTCACGACATACTGAAGCCCCGTGTTCACTAAGTAGATCAGCAGCAGCCCCACGGCGGCGCTGAGAATCAGCCCCCAGTTATAGCTGGGCAGGAGCCTGTCCACAAAGGACTTCACGGCGAGCGGGAAGGCGAGCTCCAAGAGGCCCGAGATAACGGCACACGAAAAATCAATCAGAAACAAGCGACGGTGGGGGCGGTAGTAGGAGAAAAACTCACGAAGCATAGATTTGTTCATACCGTCGCGAGTGAGATCAGTTCCCAATACGTTGTGCTCATCAGAATCTTGCCCGGATGGCGTAGTAGACCACGACCCATCCGCTCTTTTGTTGCTCCACCAGGCACGTCCCAGCCGTCCCTCCTCGACCATCTTTAAGCCAGCTCGTCTCCACCTTCGCTTGGTTCGCCGCGATCCAGCGCACGGCATCGGCGGAGATAAGTATGCCCTCCTTTCCGGTTGCCTTATCGAAGACCTCGAACCTGCGTGGCTTCACAGCGGAGCGAGCTTTGACAGGCGGCTTGTTGTTGCCAAAGCGTGCCAGAAGTGTGGGGGAAGGATCGGCATGGTTGACGGAGAGAAAGTAGATCTCGGGGAACTTGATTCGGGTGATGAAGCGAAACTGTGGCCGAAGCTTTGCCACGTGGTAGCGAAAGACAGATTCGCGGATGTCGTCCACTTGTGCTTTGGTAAACCTGTGGGCTGGCGTTTGCTTTTGCATGGAGAACCTCACTGCATTTTATCCTGTCCGCTATAATAACCCCATGTCCTCCGAGTCCTCTGAGATCATTGTCCCCGGGCGCGCTGACTTTATCGCCGCCAAACCGACGCCCTCGGTGATCCGTGTGGCGCAGCGATGCAGCAACGCTATTGTGGGGGTGTTGGGCATCAGTGGGGTGGACTACGATCAAGGCGAGCTGGAGCGGCTGCGGGCGCTCTCTGGGGAGCGAGTGCTGCTGACGCCCAACCATCCCACCAACTCCGACCCGGCACTGCTCTTTCACCTCTCCGCACAGGTCAGCCAGAGCTTCCATTATCTAGCCTGCCGTGAGGCGTTTGATGCCTGCCTGGGGCTCTGGGGGCACGTGATCAAGCGACTCGGGGCGCACTCGGTGATTCGGGGGACGGCAGATCGAGCTAGCTTTCGTGCGACCCGTGAGCTGCTCGCCCGCCCCGCCGCCAAGCTCGTGATCTTCCCTGAGGGCGAGGTGTATTCACAAAACGACACGCTCCTGCCGTTCCACGACGGCGTTTTTCAGCTCGCGTTCTGGGCACTTGAGGATGCACGCAAATCCGACGACGCGGCCAATCTCTTTATCCAGCCGGTCGCACTGAAGTACAAGTTCACCACGGACATGCGCCTGCCAATTCTTTTCTCGCTCAACCGGCTGGAGAATTTCACCGGCTCCCCGATTCCTAGTAGTGCGGGCACCTACGAGCGCCTGCGGGGGATTGGGTTTGCAATGCTGCGCTCGCTGGAGAAAGAGTATCGCCTTCCCTCGCCAAAAGAAAAAGACGAGGATCTGGAGTCGGACTTCACGCCGCGCCTGGATGCGATCAAAGAGGCGATCCTGCAGCGGGTCGCGCTGGCCGTCGGCATCCCCGACCCGCGCGGCGAGACCCTCCCCGAGCGCATGCGGGTTCTGATTCACGCCATCGAGATTGTCACCCGCGACGAGCCCGATCCGTCCGCGAAGACGCCCTACGACACCGAGCTGCGCCGCCTGCAGCGCGAGCGTGCGCGGCCCTTGCTGCGTGATCTCGACCGCATCGCCAACTGGATCGCGGTCTACGATGGCTACGTCAGAGAAGACCCCACCCCCGAGCGCCTCTTCGATCTCCTCGTTCGGCTAGAGCGCGAGTGCTTCGGCAAGTCCCTGCTCACTGGCCCCCGCCGCGCCCGCGTCCGCCTCCCAGAGCCCATCAACCTAGGAGACAGACTCGCCGCCTACAAAGCCGCCCGCCGCGCTGAGGTGCGTGCCGTCGCCAAAGAAGCCGAGAAGCGCATCTTCACCGAGCTACGGTGACTCGCTCCCATGAACGGGAGCGTCATTTTGTCCTCATGCTTCGGACACAAAGGCCACAAGCGGCCATAGGAATTTGGAATCTCATGGGCGGCACGCCCTTCGTGTCGGCGAAGCCGTCAAAAAGACGCCCCCGTTCATGGGAGCGACGAATCCGATTCCGTGAATACGATGCGCTCGTAGAGATCGCTGAGAGGAATACTGACCTGGAGCGCCGGAAGGTCAAGTGTGGCATCGAGGCCGCGTAGCTCGGTGAGGAGCCAGTCGTTGTTTTCTTGCCGCTCGTAGCGCTCGACGAGGGGTTCGGCTTGCGAGAGGAGAATATAGTATTTCAGCGAGGGGAGGCGGCGGTAGTGGGCGAACTTTGCGCCTCGGTCGTAGGCTTCCGTGCTGGGGGAGAGCACCTCAAAGAGCGCGATGGGGTTGGTGACGGTGTCGAACTGCTCGTCCACAAAATGCGGCTCGTCGCAGATCACCAGGGCGTCCGGGTAGGTGTAGAGGTGTGTATCGGGGACGCTGAGGCGCAGGTCGGTGAGGTGTGTCTCGCAGGGGCGGCCCCTCAGACGGGTATGAAGTGCGGAGCCTAAATTAGTGACAATGAGGCTGTGCTCGCGCGAGACGCCTGCCATCGCGTAGATCTCGCCGTTGACCAGCTCGCTTCGGTGATCGGCGGCACGTTCAAGAGCGAGATACTCTTCTGGCGTAAATTGTGGAATGGGAACTGCGGACATGGCGTTATTGTACCGAATATCTGTGGGGTATAATGTGCCGGGCGAGACCTCGCCCCCTGGCAAGGAGACTGTTTTATAAGATGGC